>JACPTD010000091.1 GCA_016192955.1 Candidatus Woesearchaeota archaeon
GAAGATGAAAAAGAAATCCCTAACATATTTCTGGTTGAGACAACAAATGCAAAGGAGCTTGAAAAGATAAACCCATTTATCGTCAGAAGCGGCTGGTTTGACAAAAGAGCCAAAAAGATTGATTTCCAGCTTGATGACCCTGAAAATACGGATAATGTTGTAGTATCATTTACAGCAAAGAAAAGAAAAGGCGTTTTAACTATAAGGCTTAACAATGCTGCTGTTTTTGAGAATGAAATGGCAAGCGACACCATAGAGCCTGTCAATCTGGACAAAAATCTGCTTGCGAAGTCAAATGCCCTTGAGTTCAGCGTTTCTTCTGTCGGAGCCAAATTTTGGACAACAAACGAATACAGCTTTGAGAATGTGAAGATATTTGGTGATATAACAGACACAAGCAAGCAGGAAAGCACAAACCTTTTCACATTAACAGAGTCAGAATTTTCAAGCATGGAAAGGGCCACTCTCAAATTCATCCCTTACTGCGGGAATGTGAATGGGCTTGGGGCTTTGGACATATTCATAAACAACAAAAAGGTGTTCTCATCAGTGCCGGTATGCGACAATGTGTACAAGCAGAGCATACCGAAAAGCGCCTTTAACGAAGGCGGAAACAACATAGTGTTCAAGACGAATAAAGGCAGCTACTCCTCTGAGCAGATCAGTATAGCCTTGGAGTTCAAAGAGCCCATTGTAAAGACATACTTCTTTGAGGTAGGCTCAGGCGCATTCGCCAAAATAAGAAATGATGATGCTGACGCTGTGCTGACAATAAAGTTTGTCGACGATAAAAAGAGAAAAAGGGCAAAGCTCGATGTTAACGGGCACATTGAAACCATAGAGACAGAAAAGGCGTTATTCTCCAAGAACATAGACAACAGGGTTTCAGAGGGCAACAACTTTATCAGATTAGAGCCGTTGGAGGATATGGAAGTTGTTGAATTAAAAGTGGAATTGGTTTAATTTTATTTATTTTTAAAAATAATTTAAATAATGCGCTGAGAAAGCAAAGTAAATATAACAAATAACATCAAATTCATATTCAATGTAAAATCAACCAAATAAATATTGAAGCTAAAATCAGTCCGCCTACGGCATGTTCTTGGCTCGCTCAATGGCTCGCATTTATAACAAAGAATCATTAAATCGCTTAAAAAGAAGAGGTGCATGAAGAGTTCTTTAGTTTGATTTAGTTTTTGAGATAAAAATGAAAAAGAAACAAAATTTTATTCCGAGATTTAAAAAAATGATACTTAATCCAATGATAACTTTAGTTCTGCTATTCAAATTTGGACCTTTTGGTACAAAAGATGAAAGAATTGAAGACCAAGGAAAAGCCATGGAGATGGCCCAGAGAGAAAACAAAGCAGGAGCGATACTTCGAGAAGCTGAGGAGGAAGCGCTACTCAAGGGAGAATTTAATAGGCTTGCAAAAGAGAGGGGTCTTCAAGTCGGTGGAGAGCAAAAAGATAAGGCTGATGAACAAGGCGAAGGAAAGAAATCCGAAGGAAAAAAATCAAAAGGCACAGGAGGTACCACCTCTTCGCCTTCAGCTGGCTCTGGAGGAAAAGTCAAGACAGATGCAATGACTTACTTTTTCATTATAGCAGCTGGCTTGATATGGCTGATGGATAGCATAGATTTCAGTGGTAAGCCGATTTTAGGCTTTCTAGGCGGACCTTATATAGGCTTTAATTTTGATTTTTTTGGGGTGATGAGGACTAATTTGCTTGCTGTAGGAACCACTTCATTAGTTGTCGCGCTTCTTATTTACAACACAATCAAGGGAGTATTTGAAAGAAGCTGGACATTTTTTTTATCGTTCTTGACGGTAATGGCAATATTCCAAATTTGGGGCAAGGGATGGTATGAAATACCTGTCCTTTACGCCAATTTGACATTTGCAGTTTTTATAATTGTGTTTTTTTATGTTGTTTACAAACACCATGAAGTATTTGGTGATTATGGCTCATTCATGTTTATGGCGCTTTTCTTTTCGTTTTTTTGGATTAATTGGGGATGGTATGATAACATAAAAGCCAGAATTCATGTGTTTTACATACTCCTCTTTGGCTTTGTTTATCTTGGCACAAAGCTTTACAACAATCCACTTGCATGGCACATCATGACTCCGGCATTGATATTCGCTGACTTTTATGGATACAACCTAAGCCAGGGGTATGAGACATTTGCGTACGTGCCAATACTTGTAATTTCTGTTGCTCTAATCTGCTGGATGGTAAATCCCGGGACATGGTTTCCTCCTATTGCCCTTAGCCTTGTTCTTGCAGCTATGATGGGGGTGGCTGCAGCAGGGGCTGCCCCTGCACAAGAACAGTATCAGGGCACTGCAAGCTTCCAATCACCTCAAGCTGCTAAAGCTTCTATAGGAGAAACAATATCCAAAATCTGGTCAGGATGGGTTGGAACTACAGAGTCAAGATTGGAGTATGCAACAGGAGGCTTGTACAAAAGCCAGGTTGAAAAAAACCAGTACGAGGCGCTTGGAGTCAATTTTGACAGGGTAAGGGCTGCGCAGCCAAGATTCTATCGTGATGAGCCTGTGGTAATCTGGGGCACTATAAACTCAAGGACATTGAGCGATCCTGTTGTTGTCAAATTCAACTGCTTTAGGTGGAAGCAGGAGAAACGCATTCCGTTGGAGGCAGATGACAAAGCTGAGCCAGCTTTTCCGTTTGTAGTCTATACGCTTGAAGAAAAAGATGTTGAATGCAAATTTGGCAAAGAAAAATTCGAGCCAGGCTCCAACACAGTCACATTATCGGCTGCGCACAATTTTGCAACAAGCGGATATAAAAAAGCTTACTTCATAGACAACGAGAGATTTAGGGCAATGACAAAGGAAAGTTTAGACCCGTTAAAAGAGTACGGCAAAACAGACAAAAACCCCAAGACAATTTTCACTAACGGCCCTGTTGATATTGATATTGTGCTGCAAAACCTAATACCAGTGTTTGAAGCGCCAGACAAAATAAAACCCATTCTTGGGATTAAACTAACCAACAGGGATAAGCTAACAGGCAAGCAGGGCAAAATTATTGGGCAATGGCAGGGCAAAATAAATAAGATAAACGAGCTTGCAGTAGTGCTGCCAGACACAATAGAGCTTGATATAAAATCCTGCCTGCCTGTAGAATTCAAAGATTACACAATAGATAACTGCAGGAGCACATGCGAAAATGTGTGCAAAAAGTCATGCGAGGAATTTAGCGATGATCCAGACAAAAGCGATAAAATTAGAAAATGTGAATCAGGCTGCTCCACTAACGAAGCAAAAAGATGCAATGAAGATTGCGATGCGCTTTTCAAATCAGACTCAAAAGAAATAACCTACAAAGGATATCAGATAGATACATCAAAATTAAGGAGAAGAGATGATTACAAGGATATAGACAGAAATAAAGACTTTGCATGCAGGATAGACGCACTGCCAAAAATTTTAGACTCCCCTGTAACAGAAAGATTCATCAGGGTAGTTGCAAGGTATGATTACGAGATGCAAAAGACGTTTACAGTTCAGGTTGCATCAACACCCACTTTGCCAAGCGAGCAGGCGCTTTTGCCGGATATACACGGAACATACACAGATATAGCGCTTGTAAATACATACATCAATCCAAGCAACTCGGATGAAGTTAAATATAGCCCCATTATCCTACAGAAAGCTAAGGAACAAGGTTTTGACTACCTTTTAATAAAGGCAATAATACAAAAAGAAAATCCAAAATGGGACGCTAAAGATGTCCATCTTGACTCCAACAAGCAAAATGTCTACGGGCTCATGCAGGTGACAGAAGGCACAGGCGGCGGAATATGCGGTGCAACAAACTGGAGGACAGAGGCAGAAGCAAATATTCAATGCGGTATAGACGTTTTAAAGGCAAAATGCAATGAGTTTAAACAACCTCCATGCAATGCGCTCAAACCTCAATGCAATTCCCCTGCAGATTGCAAGCATCCCTTTGGACAGAAGAAAGAATATTGCCAAGATGGAGGCAAAGATCGCTTATGCAAATCAGATTGCCAAAATAATATATGCCTGTATGAATTTACCGGCAATTCTAAAAGCAGATATTACAGCGGCTGGTTGTCAGCCTTACGGGCATACAATGGATGGGGCGCTGGTGGAAATGATAAATATGTAGAAGATATTATGAACAACTATGATATGCTAAAAAGGAAATTAACCCAAGCAGGCCCTTAAAAACATGAGCAGAAATTTTTATACGACAAACATCAGAAAATTATTTTTTTTAATATGTTTAATGTCTATTCTGGCAATAGGCTGCGGTACATCTGGAGAGGGGGCATCTAGAGACGGGACATCTAGTGGCTCTATCGGCTCATTTTTTGGCAGCTCTTCGTCCAAAAAAACTACAGATGTCAACATCTATGTTGGCACACAAGGACTGGCAGCAGAGTTTGTGAAAGGCGCACCGCCGCCTAAAGTATTTGAAAGCAGCAGTTTTCCTATATTGATTAGAATAAGAAATAGCGGCGCTTATAGCCTTAAAGGCGAGCAACAGCCGCCTCTTAGCGGACTAATGTCGATAGGAAACGAGAAGGATTATGTCCGCATTGTGTCTGTTGAAAAAAACATCAGGGCATCAAGCGGAGCAACTCCAAATGAAATATGGTTTGATTTGGAAGGAAAAACACAAATCAACCCAAAGGGAGACGAAATTGTTGTGGCTGTTAATGCGCAGACAGGCAAGCTTGACCCGCAAAGCGAAAACAAGCAATCAACACTTACAGCAACTCTCTGTTATCCTTATAAAACAACGTTAAGCACTACTGTATGCATAGACCCAGATGTGGCGGGCATAAGGCCTGGAAAAAAAGTGTGCGCAGTCAAAGACATTTCTTTTGGTAGCGGGCAAGGAGCGCCTATCTCTGTCACCAGAATAGAGCCGCAAATGATACCCATAGCAGACAAAGATATAATAAAGCCCCAGTTTTTGATATTTGTCGAAAACAGGGGAAATGGAAATTCTGTTAACATAGTGGGATATCATAATGCATGCAGGGAAAAGGATTTCATCAGCAAAGACACTTGGAATGCTGCAGCTTTAAGGGCATACGCTTCTGGAAAAGAAGGCGAAAACCAGCTTGTGTGCTGCCCGAATAAGGAAGGGCAATGCCCAGAAGACGCAAGCGGCGATATATCCGGGTTTATAAGGATGAGAGATAAAAAAGATTATGTGAGATGCACATTCAAAGAAGGCATAAAAAGAACAGAGGATGCTTTTACATCACCATTAAGAATAGAAATAGACTATGGCTATGTTCAAACTATTTCCACTAGCTTTTATATTCAAAAGCCGTTAAGATATTAAAAAGCTTTATATATGAAAAGTATAAGTTTTAATTAAAGAGTGATAAACTTGAAAAAAAGGCTGATTGCAGCATTATTTCTGTTTTTGTTAATCTTAACTGCAGGCTGCAAATTAACAGGCAAAACAGGCACTTCAAAAGACTCAAAGAGCGCAAAATCCATTGAAGATATAAGAGTTGGAACACAAGGGATAATTATGAGCTTTTTGCCCAACGCCCCACCTGAGAGAATATATGTTGAGCAGAACGCGCCTACTGAATCGAGTTCTTTTGATGTTGTTTTGGAATTGAGAAACAAAGGTGCTTATCCGCAGCCAGATGAGCCTGTGAAGCCAGCTGCAGAGTTCGCAGGCCTAGGAAAGCTGTACCTAAGCGGGTTTGACAATAAAATCATAAAGCTGGACAAGAACTCCATAGACCTTAACCCAATAGCTTTAGAGGGAAAAAGCACAATCAACCCAAATGGAGGACAAGATATAATAGAATTTAAGGCTTCGATAGATTCAAGCAGCTTGAATGTTGAAAGGTATGAGCCCACTTTATTGGCGACAGTATGCTATGCTTACCACACAGTTGCAGGTCCTTCTGTCTGCATAGATCCTAACCCATACTCAGTCGTAAAAGAAAAGAAAGTTTGCGAAATTAAACCATTGACTTTTCCTAGTCAAGGCGCCCCTATTGCAATAACAAGAATAGACGAGGAAGCATTTACAACAAAAACGCAATTCAAAATCACAATAAAAAATGTCGGTGGAGGAGATGTATTAAGACGGGGACCATCTGAAGAAGTTTTTGCAAAATGTGATCCATCGGGTGACAAAAAAATAGGCAGGGAAGACATAGACAAAGTATATTTGCAGGAAGTTAAAATATCCAACAAAGAGCTGCAATGCGGACCTTATGCTGAAGGGCTGGTAAAAGGCTTGCAGGGTTATGTTAGACTAATCAATGGTGAAGGCTTTGTAATATGCGAGCTTCCAAAAGAGGAATACACAAACAAAGCAACTGCATACACCACACCTATAAAAATAACATTAGCATATGGCTACAGGACAACAGCCGAAAGAAAACTCCAGATAAAGAGAGAATCAACAACTGCAATAAGAGAGTCAAGCAGCTATCAGAATGTGGATTACACCGAATGATGTATAACCCTATTGGCGCTTAAACAATAAGAACCAAAAACTTTATATACCAACATTAAAATAAAACAACTTGATGAAAAGAGGTAAAATGAATAAAAGATACTATGTTTTAGCA
>JACPTD010000092.1 GCA_016192955.1 Candidatus Woesearchaeota archaeon
ACTCACAAATTGTAGTCACTATGCTGCAAGGCCAAACACAATCATGGACTCCAAACGTTCAGGGCACAATAAGGTTCAGGGTAATAAATGCAAATGGAGTCCCAAGCGGGCCTAGCCAAGTGACATTTACACCATTGCCTGGACCTGTAGTAAGCGGGGTTGGTGTGTCTCCATCAACAATCGTAAGAAGCAGTGAAGGCGTGAATGTGCGGTTTTTAATAAGCGGCTCAGGTTTTGGCAATAACCCTGGCACTATGGAGCTTCTGGATACAAGCGAAAATTTAATACAATCATTCCCGCAATCTACTTTATTTTCTAATGGGGTTCTTGTTTTTAGGAGAACTGTATGGGTGGATAACCAGATAATTGTAGATCTGTTCCCGCCGCTGACAAGCAATCTTGGCACAGGAACTAGAAACTTTAAAGTAAGGATAAGGACGAGCAATGGCGTATTAAGCGGACCTTCGCCTCAATTCAGCTATACAGTTGTAGAGCCTCCTGCAATAGTAAGTGTTAATGTTGAACCTACTACAGTTCAAAGAAGACAGCCTTTAACTTTTACAATTACTGGTTCAAACTTTGGAAACAATCCTGGGTCTATACAAGTGCTGGATATAAATGAGAACAACTGGGGCAGTCCTCTAAATCTGCAAAATAATCCTTCAGGCTTAAGCACTAACTGGGGCGATACTCAAATAATTGTTCGGCTATTAGAAGTCAGCAATAATGCCCCACTAGGGTACAATGCTTTCAGGTTAAAAGTAATAACAAGCGGCGGCGTATCGAGCCCTTCGTCTAATGTATTTACTTACACTGTGAACCCTGCAAGCACTCCGACAACAGCGCCGCCTCCACCACCATCTCTTCCAGACTTAGTTGCTGAAGTAGATGCTGTAAGCGGATCAATTTATGCTGGAGTGCCAGTAAATTTAAGAGGGAGAATAAGGAACATAGGACAGGGAATCGCACAGCCGTCAACTGCGATGTTTAACATTTTCAGAGGAGGCGAAACTATAATACCTCCAACTAATTATAATATAGCTTCTGTTGCTCCTAATGCTGCAGTTCCGGATATTGTTGCTCGATATTCTTTTACAGGCCCAGGCACTTATTTTATTACCTTATGCGCAAACAGGGATGGGGCAATACAAGAGACAAACAGCATTAATAATTGCTTTGGCAGGAACTTTGAAGTGCAAGCCCCGGGGGCTGGCAGTTTTGTAACAGCTACTGGTTGCAGCATCCCAGCGGGGCAGTCATCATGCGCTGCTAGCGTCACATGGGAGTCAAGAAGTGTACCTCCAGGAGAGACACCGGGGATATGGGTGTATGTCCCTTCATTGAATTTCCGTAGATCTGGCGCTGAATTTGGCTGTGCAGGTGCTTCTGGCTCGTGTTCTCGTCCAGTAGGAGTAGCTAATTACATAATAAAACTGCACAGAGACGTCAGCAATCCTGAGTCGCAAGTTTTTGCAGAGGCAAGTATGGCTGTTACCAGTTGATTATTTAGCTATCGACACACCCCATTCATGCATCTCTGCCCTCTTGCGCATCCATTCAGGCAAAGATTCAAGCAAAGATTGCTGCATATTCCTCTGACAGAGCCAGTCCAATTCTTTAAGTTTTTTGCAACTTTTTCCAAAAAGAAAGATTTATAAATATCTATGTATAATAATAGATATCTATTAGGTGATAAAGATATATTTTGAAGATTTGCGTTGGAAAGGAAAGTTATTGGTATTTACATGGCATTTTAAAGAGGAGTTTGATAAACTCAAGAAGCCAATTGAGTTCGTATTAGACGTGCTTGATGAAGGTGAGCATGTTTTAGTGTCCAAAAACCAGAATAAATACAACGTGTTTTATCCATTCAGAAAAAAATATTTGTGCTTATCATATGTTGAGCATGAAAACATTATTTTGATTCATATAAAACCAACAACCAAGAAACCGGAGGCAGCGCAAAAATGAGATTTTTGCCGGTCTCCAAATTAAAAATTTCGGAGGGAAGAAGAAAATGAAAAAATTCATGAAAACTTGCTATAAATGCGGAACAGGCGTTAAGGTAGCTAAAAGCGTAAAGGAAGGTATCACTTTAGACTGCTTAAAATGCCCTAAATGCGGCGAAGAGTATTTTACCTCAAGCGAACTTATAAAGTTTGACATAAAGACTGGAAAAAGAAAGATGGTCAGGAAATTTGGAACTTTGGGAGATTCTACAGTTATGAGATTTCCGTCTGATGTAATAAAGGATTACAAGATTAAGCCAGGAGATTATGGGATTTTCGAGAAAAAGCCCGAGGGTATATTAATCAAGCCGATTCATGCAAAGGATATTGGGAATTAAAATCAATTATTAATCGGGTTTAGCTATTGGCAAACTCCGCTTATGCACTTTTGCCCTCTTGCGCATCCATTCAGGCAAAGATTGCTGCATATTCCTCTGACAGAGCCAGTCAATTCTTTAAGTTTTTTGCAAATCAAACGCTCATTATGCTTCCCGAAATTGCGCGGAAGGTTTCCTATAACATTATGATTTGACATTATGCCTTCCATTACAGACCCGAAAGAATTTAATGCGCATACTGGCTGCCAGCATCTGATTTCAAGCGGATAATTTAGATCATTTTCATTGCAGTCTATAACTCCATCCTGTCCGCAGCCATTGCCTATCAAATCATGCCAAGGAGAATTTTGCATGCACTGCTCAACAAGCTGCTGGGATGGGCTGTTGCAGTTATAGGCTCCAAAACTCAAAAGGCTGCAGGAAAGCTCCTGTGGGTTTAAGATATAGCACTGATTAAGCATGGATGGGTATGCTCATCAAATAAGCCGCCAATTTCATGACCTCCATTTTCATGAATAAATGTGCCTTTGTTATTTCGCAGTTCAGCTGCATTGCTTATTGGATAAGGGAATCTTGTTATTGCCGCATGCTCGAATGGTATTGCGCTGCCAACCCCGCTTGTCTCTCCAATCCCAGGCACAATTAAGTTTCCAGCAGTGTTCACTATAATGAAAGTGTATTTATTTTGAAAATTGCATTTGCTGGCTTGCTGGCGAACGCTTTGGACAGCACTTGAATCGTAATTAAATGATGCAGAAGAAGAGGATAATGCAAGAACATCATTTACGTAAAGAAGATTGAATTTATTTCTATTTGATTTGAATGGCTCAACAGAGAAAAATCCTTCATTGTTGCCATTGACATCAAGCGCCTCCTGAAAAGCATTCTTGAAATCTACCAGGGTTGCGTAATTGACTCCAACAAGCACAAGGTTAATCCTGCCCGCATCATTCAAATTATTGTTTGCGCTGTCAATCTGGTAGCAGTCAGGATATTGTGCAGGAGCGGTTTGCGCAACCGGCGCATTTTGCTGGTTTTGATTAACCGCGCTTTTTCCTGTTATCAATTGCCCTATCCTTCTGTGCTCGTCTTTGACATTTTGTGGAAGACTCCTGCTTCCTACCCTGTCAGCAGGATCAAGCCCATTTGGCCATAAAAAAGTCCCGATTGCAATGACATCAGGGTCTGATTGGGCTAGATTGTAGTAATTCGCTGCAACTTGCGCCATGTCGCTTTGCGAAATCCCGGCAGCTCCATGAGCTGAAGCATACCACGAGCCGTCCATTACAATCATGATTTTTTGGTTTGGCGTTGAGCGCTTTGATTTCAGAATTGCGTATTCATTTTGGTAAGCTGCATCTGTCATTGGATTCCTGACAGCGTACCTGTCAAATCCTATCCAGTCAACTGATGCTGGAACTCTTAACTCTCTCACGCTTGGCCACCCCTCTATGATAAGGATAGGTGTTGTTGGAAAATATGCTTTTATAGCGTCTGCTGCGGTTTTAAGGCTGTCGAATTGCAACCCATTCCAAGTCGGCTCATCAAACAAGTAGAATGCCTGTATTTTTGATGCATATGCATTCAAGTTATTGTTTGATACAAAAGTGTTCCAGCGGTTAAGATAATCTGATCTTAAAAAACTCCTTTTACCGCTTCCTCCAAAAGGCACATTTGTGTTTAATTGGGCGCCTGTCTGCGCAGAGTCAAAAAATATGGATTGGACAAAAATAATGGGTTTTACATCATTTTGCGACATTAAATTAATCCTGCTTTCAATATTGTCCCATGGCTGCGATGCGCAAATATCAGCGATATTGGTGAATGGCGAAACTTCTGTAATGTAGTTTGTCACTCCATTGTTGTTTATGCCGCAATCCACAAACCCGTAGCCGAAATGCCTTAAATGATTGGAGCTTTCTTGATTCTGTGTGTTATCATTTACTGGCTCTTTAACACTATTTTGCCCAATAGCGAATGTGTTATCGCTTAGATCAGAAATCAAGTTTCCAGATACAGTCGTCTTAATTGATATTTTATAATTGCCGTCTTGTATATAAAGAGGTATAACAATGTCTTCTGTTCCATCGTTGGCTGCATTTGTTTTTAAGGTGTAATCTGCATACGCATTTACCTGAATGTGCCTCAAAATTATGGCAACCAAATTGCTTGAGGGAATTCCATTGCTGCTCCATCTTATTGTTTGAATTGCTCCTTTCTGAATTGTCTCGCCGCCGTTTGGGAATATGATGTTTAATGATGGAGAAACAATTGGGTTAGTTGGAGTGGTTGCAGAAGGTATGCTTGAGTCTATATCTTTCGAAGTATCAGTTGGTATGTTTTCAAAAGGATTTGTTATCACTGGATTTTGCGTTGTTGGACCTGAAGGAGTTTGCGCTGGTTGTGAAGAATCTTTGCAAGCCCCCTGAACGCATCTCTGCCCTGTTGCACACCCATCAATGCAAAGATTGCTGCAAATGCCCCCAGCAGAGCCAGTAATTTGCCTAATCTTCTGGCATATCAGCCTTTCATCATGAGCCCCATAAGAATGCACATAATGATTAGGATCTGGGAAGTAATGGCTCATTATTGAGCTTGTTGCTTTGAACCCATTGGGAGTACACCCTTGGTCAAAGCATCGTATTTCGTTGTAGTAGTCAGGGTTGTTCTGCTGGCAATCAATCACTCCATCCTGGCCGCAGCCATTGCCAACAAGGTCATGCCACGGCGCTTCTCTGTAGCATCTTTCCAATAGGGCTTCAGATGCTACGCCGCAATAATAGCCTGCTCCTTGCCTTTGACATGGGCGCTCGCTTGTGCTTATAAAATAGCATTGCTTTTCGACATCCATTCCCCATTCAATAGGATGAGTTCCAGGCTCTATCAGTGTAGATTGACGGAAGTTGTATTCATCAAGCAGCCCGCCAATAGTGTGCCCTCCGCCTTCATGCAGCACTCTCCCAAGAATGACTTTCGCAATTATTTGCGAGGGAAAGGGGTATACAATGCTTGTCACGCTTTTGTCATTTGGATACGCAATTCCCAGGATAAAATTTGGGTCATTATTGATTAATGCCAAAATTTTTTTGTTGGGCAGAGGGCAATAGGAGCCTATGTTATTAGAGTTTATGTAATTGAAATAAACCAGTCCAGGACCAACAGTGCCTCCTCCTTGAAGATTAGCTGTATTCAGCAAAGGAAACTGCCTGTTGACAATCAAAACGTTAAATTTCTCTCTATTGTATTTATACGGCTCTTTTGAAAAAAGCCCATTGTAAATTCCTTCAAAATCCATAACAAAACCTGTAAATTTCTTGAAATCCTCAAGGTTCATGTTAAAGTTAACAAGAACTATGTTTATCCTTCTGTTGTCATTTAGATTATTATTTATGCTGTCTATTTGCACGCAATCTGCATAAGCTGTTGGTGTAATTGTTGGTGTTGGAAGCGCAGTTGAAAATGGAACATCAATAATGAAATTTTGAGGGCTGCTGTCTCCGTTATGTCCGGAAACCCATATTAAGTAATCTCCGGGAATCAAAGAAACCCCGTTTATGGCGCTTGGTATAGTAAATTCAAATGAAGTGTCTGAAGAAAAAACAAAATTTGGCACTGTGAATGTAACAATCTCTGGTAAAAAGCGGCGAAGCTTTAAAGTGTTGCCAGGAGCTAAAAATCCAGAGCCTGTAAATGTCAATGTGTTGCCAATGAATTGTGGAATATTACTTGGCTGTGTTAATTGCAGTGTCAGCGCCGGATTGTAGTTATATTGCGCATCAGAAGAAGGCTGGCCGATACTGCTTGCAGACACAAACTCAAACCTTTGCACTGTGCTTACTCCATTTGCATTTGATACTCTGAATAAATATGTGCCTGTTGTAAGCCTTATTCCATTCAAAGAAGCAGGAACTGCGAATTGAACAGAGCTTCCGTCTTCAGAAAGCGTCACGGGCATAGAAGCAGTTTGCCCTGATGGAAATTGAACAATAAGCGTATTGCCAGTTGGAGTGAAACCATTACCTGTTATTGTGATTGTGTCCCCAACCGAGGCTTTTGAAGGATACATTGAAGTCAATGCAAAATTTGGATTAAACTGCTGCGATTGTGAGCCAGTTTGGTCTGGTGCAACACTGCTTTGCGAACTGCCTGAATCCTGCTCGCTTCTGGATTGTGAATCTCTTGAATATTTAGGAACGCTGCTTCCAGGCTGGGAAGTTGAGCCTGATGCTGATTTTCCATTGCCAGCATTTGACGGGATAAAGGTTTTTTCTATTTTTTTTACTTCAATTCTCTGCCGGTCAAAAATCTCTGAGTTTGGGTTATTGGCGTCAGAGTAAAGCGTCATTGTATAGGCGCCAGCAGCAGCCTTTATTGCGCATACCTTTTCTTCAGGCGAGCAAATCCTGAATTCTTTGCCTGTTTTGTCAGAATAAAGCCTGATGCCTGCGCCAGGCGCGTTTTTAGCAGACCATTTTACAGATATATCGCAGCTGTTTTTGTCCTGCGGGATAGTGCATGTCTTTGGGAATATTGAGGATATCCTGCCGGAAGGCAAGGCTTTATCGCTGTCTTTCTGCCCAATATTCGTGCATGAAATAAAGAATAATGACGCTGCAATGACTGCAAAAATACAAAAAAGCCTGTCAGATTGGAAATGTTTTTTATGCATGCAGCCGTACAAGAAAAGGGTATATTTAAAATTATGCCAAGCTTTAAGTGAGATTGCAGCAATTGTATCGCGTTATCGCAAATTGCGGCAAATGATTTAGCGGCTCGTGTTCAATCCATCGGACAAATTTAGCAACCAAGAACAAGTAGCAAGGGAACATTTCGTTAAGTCGTTTCGTTCGTTAGGGGTGGGGCGTTATTTAATATTAAAGAATGGAAAGATTTATAAACAAGTGGAAATATATATTTCCAAATGGAAAGAAAAATAACCATCTTGAAATCCTTTTTTGAAGACCCAAATAGGAAGTTTAGCATCAGGGAGCTTTCTAGAATTTTAAAAATAAATCATACGACTGTGAGACAATATCTTAATAAACTGGTTAAAGAAGGTTTTCTGTCTTCAAAAAAAAGTGGATTGTATTCTTTTTATCAATTGATTTTATCAAAAAAAGCGCTAAATTTAAAGTTATATTGCAATCTAGAAAAAATTAGAAATTCAAATCTTATTGAGGACCTAGAGAAGGCATACGATTTACCAGTTATTGTTCTATTTGGAAGCTACACTTTGGCTAGAGAT
>JACPTD010000070.1 GCA_016192955.1 Candidatus Woesearchaeota archaeon
AAATCACGACAGGAAATGGTGTTCTATTGGTTCACGCTTTAAACCCATATGGATTCAGCAACAATTTAAGAGTTAATGCAGATAATGTTGACTTAAACAGGGCATGCTTAGATAAACCACAGGAATTTAATCTTGATGATGTTGCCTCACAAGGAGCTGTTGCCAGCTACCAAAGGTTGTTAGCACCAGATAGGCCTAGAGAAGATGAATTATATGAGCGCTGCCTCTTTGCATTGGAGTTATGTAAAATAACATTAAAAGGTAAGCTCCCAAAGGCTAAAAACGTTATAGCCGGCGGCCAGTACAGCTTTCCAAACAGCCTTTTTTATGGTGGTAGGGAAACTCCGCAGGAAGCAGCATTTTTTCGGGATTTAATAGATGAACATTCTGAAGGTTATAGAACAATGGTGGTTGTTGACCTTCATTCAGGCTTAGGGGGCAAATTTGGATTTTCTGATGGCATTTTTACCCATCATGGGACTAAATCTGGAGAATTTCGAAGATTGCGAAGAGTATTACCTGAACTTCAATCTGTTGCAGAACAGCATGGCGCATTGGGTGTTTATAAAGTAAAAGGCTCTTTAATAGAATACGCTGAAAGGCACTCAAGAACTGAACGCACCTTTGGTGTTGTAATTGATTTCCATACATATAACATGTTCACAATGATTTATCGGATGATAGCGGAAAATCAGATTCGGTGTTTCAATCCCGCAGATACAAGTGTGAGAACAAGGATAGAAAGAAAATTCCTCGAGGGCTTCTATCCTTCAAATAGTAAAAAGAGAGCCAGAATCTTGCAATCAGGAAGTGCAAAATTAGAGGATATATTAAGGGAATTTAATCTGATTTAACATGTTTTCTGATTTGTAATACCATGAGCGACTTAATTGCAGTTTACAATGAAAGCAGAATAGTAAATAAAAAAAACCCAAAATTGGTTTTACCTCATTTTTTACAACACGAGAGATGGCAATATCAAGATTTAGAGAGGTTAACACTGCATCTTGCAAATTGCATTACAAATGGCATTTATCCGAGCAGAGAGCCAATTTATCCCATTATTGATTTGGAAAGTATAGTTGAATTAAAAATTGGGCATGGCATTGTTGAACCTAAATCCGCTTTGAAGGCAGTTTATCATTTGCTTGACGACTACGTTTTACCGAAAGAACAACAGAGATATAGGTTTACTCCATACCAAGCTATAGCGATAATTCAAGCAGCCATAGATTTAAATTTAGCGAAAGATTTTGACATTGCCTATGTTGAAAGGGTCATTCAGCAAGTTGAAAGAGGGAGTTATGGCAGCTTAATTGAAAAGCGTAGAGTAGTAAGCGCACTTGTAGATGGGAGAATAGCAATTGCTCGCGCTAAAACACAAAAATAATAAAATTTTACCTCTTCTTCTTTTTCTTTGTCTTCTTTATGTCGTCTTCCAAGTCAAGCTCGTCCAAAAGCTCCTTGTACCTGTTTCTGATTGTGACTTCTGTGACTCCAGCAACATCCGCAACTTCTCTCTGCGTTCTTTTTTCGCCATGTATCAAGGCTGACACGTACAAAGCAGCGGCTGCTATTCCTGTAGGGCCTCTTCCAGATGTTAATTCCGCTTTCTGTGCCTGCTCAAGTATCTCTATGCTTTTGCTTTGGGTTTCTGCGCTTAGCTTTAATGCACTGGCAAACCTGGCAATGTAATCAGCAGGGTTTGATGGCAGAATTGTAATGCCCAGCTCTCTTGTCACAAACCTGTATGTCCTTCCAACTTCCTTTTTTTCAATTCCAGAAGCTTCGCTTAACTCGTCAAGAGTCCTTGGCACATCATGCCTTCTGCAAGCAGCGTATAAGGCGCCTGCAACAACAGATTCCATGCTTCTTCCCCTTACAAGCCCTCTTTGAACAGCAAGGGTGTATATCCTGGCTGATTCCTCTTCAACTGATTTTGGCAGTTTTAGGTAAGAACTGACCCTTTTCAACTCTGCCAATGCGAGCTTAAGGTTTCTTTCAATTGCTGTTGAAATCCTGTACTGCCATTTCCTTAGCCTGAAGAACTTGTTCCTGTCTTTCCCGCCAAGCCTTAGCAAGTCAGCCTTCTGGCCAACTTCTGTTCCAAGCCCTTGGTCATATTGAGTGTAAGTCATAGGCGCGCCTGAACGCCTTCTTTTTTCGCCCTCTTCTGAATCAAATTCCCTCCATTCCTGTGAGAAGTCAACCATTTTTTCTTCTATGACAAGCCCGCAGTCTCTGCAAATAATCTCTCCTCTATCCCTATTCCAAGAAAGGTTTATACCGCCGCATTCAGGGCATTTCTTTACTAGTTCTGGCATTTTGATTCACCTGCGTAGTTTTATATAACAGCAAAATTTATTAACCCCTTTTACCCCCAATGTATGCTTAATGTCGATAACTTTGATAAGATTTATAAAGAAGTAGTAAGAGGTAATATATAAAGCTTTCGGTTTAATATACGGTTTTGATAAAAACCCAAAAGTAGGAAACCTCATGGAATAACTAGGTGGAATAAGTGCACTCAATAACTAAAATGGCAAAAAGCAAGCAAAAAGGAATTAAAGATATCATTCCAAAAGATTTGTTTGACATACTCGCTTGCCCATTGTGCAAGGCGGATTTGGAGTACACAAAAGACAAAAAAGGGCTGGTTTGCTCAGGTTGCGGAGCAAAATTTCCGATAAGAGAGGGCATTCCTGTATTGATGCCTCCTAAGTGATGCAATCAAAACAATTATCAATAAATTTATATTATTCTGCAAAATTGTTTTATTTATGCCGCGATGGCACAACCTGGTACTGCGTCAGCCTTGAGAGCTGATTCCCGAAAGGGTTTCTCGGTTCAAATTGCGGAAAGCGAGCATGCTACCGCATGCAAGTCCGAGTCGCGGCGTTTTTTTATTTTATCACAAAAACCCTGCTGCTTTTCGCCACATCTTTTGCATACTCAAACTCATGCTTGCTTTCAGAATATATTGTAAATAGCTTCTCTCCTCTTTTTACTTTGTCTCCAATATGCTTGTAAATGTAGATTCCAGCGCCTTTGTCGCTTGGAGCGCCTGCGATCCTTGCAATCCTTGAAACAAGCATGTTGCTTATATAGGCAATTCTGCCGCTTTTTGTTGACAAAGCATCATAAGAGTATTTTCCAATCCCTATGTCTTCTGCTGAGATTTCTTTTCCGCCTTGCGCCTTAATAATCTCAATCATTTTATTGTAAGCCTTTCCGGAATTCAAAATGCCAAATGCCTTCCTGTAACCATCTTTTTTTTCAACCATTCTGAATATGCTGGCGCACATCATCAGGCACTTCCTCTCCAAATCAACAGGCCTTCTTGAATCCCTCTTAAGAAGCCATAAGATGTCCCTTGCCTCAAGCGCAGGCCCTATTCCATTGCCAATGGGCTGTGAGCCGTCTGTTATGAGCACTTTGATGTGCTTTTTCAGCCTTTTTCCTATTTTTTCAAATTCTCTCTTCAGCTTTAGCGCATCAGCCTTATTCTTGACCTTGGATTCCTTGCCAACAGGAATATCAATCAAAACATGGGTGCTTGACACAGAGTGCTTTTTTGCCATTATGGAAGCCAAAAGCTGGCTTTCAGCATCTATCTCCAAAGGCCTCTCAACAGCAATAATCTTGTCATCAGCAGGCGCTAAATTTAAAGAGCCGCCCCAGACAATGCAGCCGTTTGTTTTAAGCGCTATCTTCTTCATTTTGTTTATGGGAAATGCGACATTTGCAACAACCTCCATTGTGTCGGCTGTTCCTGCAGGGCTTGTAATTGAGCGTGAGCTTGTTTTGGGTATGCAATAGCCCGCGGCAGCGATTATCGGCACAACAGCCATTGTGGTTCTGTTGCCGGGGATTCCTCCAATAGAATGCTTGTCAATAATACGGTATCTGTTCAGCTTTAAGACTTCGCCATGCCTGACCATTGCTTTTGTCAGCATGATTGTCTCTTCAGTTGTCATTACATTTGTGTAGCAGGCTGCGACAAAGTAGGTAAGCTCGACTGCGCTCAGTTTATTGTGCACAATGTCCCACACTATCTGGTCAATTTCCTTTCCTGTTAATTTCCTGCCGTCTAATTTTTTCTTTATGTAATCAATAGACAGGGGCTTGCGGGCAATCATTATATCAACATTGTCATTATTTTTCAGCTTTAAGGCGCCAATAACCTCTTCAAAAACCCCTATTTTGCCTTTTGGCACGATTTTTTTGCTTTGGGCTATATCAACAACAACAGTCTCAACCTTGCTTCCTTTCTTTATTTTTATCCTGTCCATGACATGAAGGTCAAGCATTGCCGCATCTTTATGGTTAAGCACCGCAATCAATGGGCCGCCGCTAGAAATATCAATGTCCTTGACTTTAAGCTTCATTTTAACTCAAAAATACTTTTCAAGCTCTGCCTTCTCCTCTTCGTATATGCCAACAAATGTCATTAGCAGAGCAAGCATCACGGGCCCTATAATCAGGCCGATAAATCCAAACAGGTTCAAGCCGCCCAAGACGCCAAGCAGGACTAAAATAGGGTGCACATTAGCCCTTGAACCTATTATTCTTGGCTTTAGTATGTTGTCTATGCTGCTTATGACAAATGCGCCGTATATTATCAGCACAACTCCGCGTATTGCTGCTGAGTTGTCATTTTGCAAATACCCGATAAATACAAGGTTTAAAGCCGCTGGCAGCCATACAACAGCTGTGCCGACAAAGGGTATTAACGCAAAAATCATCATCACAAACCCCCATAAGACTGGAGATGAAATGCCAAGTATAAAAAATCCCAGGGCGCCCAAAATTCCCTGCAGAATCGCCACTGATATGTTGCCATAGAAAACTGCTGTAGTGACATCATGAAACTTATCAAGCACATGCTGCTTATGGGGCTCTTTTAACGGCAGTATGTTCTTAATCCTTTTTCCCAATGCGTCCCCGTCTTTAAGCAGGTAATAAACCACAAATATCATCACAAAGAAATTCAACAGGAAAGAAGGGATCGAGGCAAGAAATCCTGAAACATTTTCCAGAACATACCCTGTTATTTTTTGAATAGTCACCTGCATATAATAATCCAAATTCTCCTGCGGCAGATAGCTGACCAGCCCTTTGACTGCCCTGCATGAAATTGAGCTTTCGTCATTGCAGATTATCTTCAGGAAATTTGTTCCCAAGTTGTGCTCGCTTAATGAAGTGTAGGTGGCATATGCCTCTTTTGAAATCAGAGTAATGACAATAACCACAGGCAGGGTAAGCAGAAGAACAATAACAATCGTGACGATTAGCGAGGCGAAATTTTTGCTTTTTACATGCTTTAATGCCTTCTTATACAAGGGGTACGACAGATACGCTATAATGGCTCCTGTGACTAAAGTAGCCAAAAATGGCCTTGTTATGTAAAATGCGAGCACTATAATGGCAATGAACAAAACAGAGAAGAATATCCTTGGGTAGAGCTTTGATTTAATCTTAATCACCAATTTTATTATAAAGTGGGCCTGACCAGATTTGAACTGGTGACCTTCGCCGCATCGATTAACATCTTATTAAATGTCGAGGCGATGTCATTTGCGGCATGCACTTGCTGCTGCACGTAGCCGCTAGACCACAGGCCCTCGGCAGCTGATGTTCCTCTGAGGTATTTATACTTTTCTAATAAAGCGTCAGCTGAATATTGACACTCCGATGGGGCTGAAGTAAAATAAGAAAAATGCTGTTGCCAGTCCAAAAATTCCCAATATCACTTCCTGCATTATCTGATGGAATCTGGTGAAATCCCTTGTTGCCTGTATTATGTCTGTCTCGGTTATAAGGCCTATCAGCCTGTCATTCTCCGCAACAGGGAATCTTTTTATTTTCTGCTCACTTAAGGATTTGCTTATTTCGGAAAATTTTATCATTGGAGAAATAACCATAAACTCCCTGCTCATAACATCCCTGACTTTTGTTTTTTTTGAAATAATTCCCTTTACAATGTCATTTTCGCTAATAACTGCCACAGGCTTGTCCTTTTCAACCACCACAAGGCTGCTTACTGATTTTGAGGCCATCATCTTTGCGGCATCCATTATGCTTGAGTTCTGGCTTATCGTAATCACATTCTTTGTCATGATGTTTCTTATTTTTATCATTCTCAAACCCCAAGCGGAATATACTTGTACAAATACCTGTAGAGCACAAAAACAAAAAACTCGAATAGGACAAAAATCACAAGAACAGTGTTTTGTATGTTCCTATGAAACCTCAGGTTGTCGCTTATGGCATTCACAACATCTTTTTTAGTCACTAATCCGGCCAATTCGCCGTTTTCAACAACAGGATATTTCCTGAATCTTTTTGTGTCAATAATCTTTAGCGCCTCGTCAAGCTTCATATTTGGCGTCATACAAGTGACCGGAGAAGCCATTATCCTGCTGACAGGCTCATTCAGGCTTTGCCCCATGGAAACAACATTCCTTACAAAGTCAAGCTCTGTCACAATTCCTATCGGCCGTTTATTTTCAATTAGCACCACGCAGCCATACGGAGTGGCAGCTAGCAGTTTGGCTGCCTCCTCGATTCTCGCCTCTTTTCCTAAGGTTGGCACATCAGTTAACATTATCTTATTAACCCTTGCCATCAAATATTTAATTAAGTTAGTAATATAAAAAGTTATCGAAAATATGAAACTCTCCCGATTCCATTTCATTCCATCGGTAGTTTCTAACCCAGTGATTTGTATTGCTTTGATGCCTTTGAGGCATGGGATTCTTGAAGATTCTCAGAACATAAATTTTTCCCGCTTTGCGGTCGGCTAAAATCA
>JACPTD010000071.1:0-3118 GCA_016192955.1 Candidatus Woesearchaeota archaeon
GATTTGAACTTCCGACCTCAACCGCTTAGCTTTTGGCTAAAATGGGTGACCAAGGACACAAGATGTGCACCATATGAGCCTTCCGTTTCTACTAGGTCAGTAGAATCATCGGGCACTCCTGGCTGCCCTATCCCGCTATAATTTTTAAGAATTAAACTTGATTTATAAACGTTACTGAGAATTTTATCTTTTTTCAAGTATTTGGATATTTCCGTTTAATTCAACAAAAGTAACGGTGTCTCCCTCACTTATATCGCTTAATTCCGCAGGAAGGTTTGAGTCCAGTGTTTCGTAACTCACATTATCCATCAGCTGCACCTTGTTTCCAGCTTTTGATATTACCTGCCCTTGCTTGCGCATTATTTCTATCTTGTCAACCCTGTCAGAATGCTGGAATATGACTGTTCTTTCTCCTTTTTCCCTTAATCCCTGTATATATACTCACGGACAAAATCTATTGAGCAATAGTTGTCCGTTCGTAATAAGTAAAAGGCATATTTATTGCTCAAATTTTTGTGACTTTTACTATAGAATTTTAATTTGCTGTGGGAGTGTGTCCCAACAACAATTACCTCCTTTCTTAAAACTCTGACTGGCTCTCCATTGTAGATGAAATAGCTACCTCTTTCGAGTTCAGACGCGGTTGGCATTTTTTTATTTGGAATATCAATGATTTTATAAAATTTCTGTTAAAAATAATTCTTAACTTTGCAGTAGAAATGTTTTTAAAACGACAGCAGATACTATACATATATGTTGTTTCGGACTAGTGGATTTAGCTCAAGGGAAGAATTTTTCAGAGAATTTGCTACTGAAGCTTCTAATAGAGATTATAATATGGTAGGACGAGACTTACTTGAAGCAAGAATCTTTGCACCAGCAAGAGCTTTAGGAATAACAAATGAGGAACTTATCGATGCATACATAGCTGCTAAAGAGGAAGAATTACAGCGCTTGGCAACTGGACGATATTTTATGGATGCTAAATTTAATTCATTGATGAATCTTGTTCATGATTTAAGATTATTTGATGCACCATTTCCTGAGCAATTACAAAGACGACTTGGACCAATTGTGGATGCTGAGGCTCAATCACTTATAAGTTCAGGTAGAATCACAGGAGAAGATATAGATCAGCTAATTGCTGAATTCAGGCTTGGGCTTCCTCCTGATTTTGATGCAAGAAAAGCGGCTAATGAGATTACAGGTGCGGAAAATGCTATTGATATTTATATCCATTATGGGAATGCAATTAATCCCATACCGGCAATAAAAAAATTAAAGGGTGCACAAAAATTTGATTCTACATTAGAGGATAAAATTAGGTCAACCGCAATTGCAATGCTTGCATCAGAAGATTCCGTTGATGTTTTAAAGGAAGTAGGATTTGAAAGACAATCAGATGAGGTTTATGGACAAAGCTTGGTTGCGTTTGTTGGGTATAACAAACTTGATGCAAGCAAAAAATTGCTTGGGCTTGACAGTCAAGTAAATATCCCGTCTCATATGGCCCTGATAATTAATACACAATTACAAACTGACACTGTCTCTTTTGAGGGTAAAGATGAAGCTTTAGCTTTATTACAACTAAGAGCTTCGGATAGTTCTTCCACGTCAAGAGATATGGCTAAAACAGCTTTGACTAAAATTGTGTCGGAAAGAATGAAAACTGATACAGTATATGCATGGTATGGATATTCTGATTCACTTGGTTTAGGATTTTTATCTGGAAGATCTAAAACTAAAGCATATATTGCAGGCGAACTTGTTGCCTTGTATAAGAAAATGTTTGAAGATTTCAATGAAACAGATTTGGTTGGAGGAGCAGGCGCTCTTGTTAGAAGTGCAATCAATTCTAAAGATTACGCTGGTGCATTTCATTTGGCAAGTCAAGTGGCAAGGTCTCCTGAAACCATTTATATCCACCCTTTTAACGAAAGGGCATACAATATAGCCGAAGAAAGAAGGGGTATACTAGATCGTGACAGAATTGTTCGAGGAAAGACGCATGAAACTGTTGAAGATTTGGACAAACTAGGGAAAGAGCTTCTCACACTAGAAAAATTGTTTGGAGAACGACTTGCATACAAAATTGGAAATGAAGTTTATGCTGTTGCTCGGGAACTTCAAAGAAACAGGTCACCAGCTATTCTGCAATACTTTTGCTCACTTGTCTTAAAATACCAAGAATTACATCAAGCTTCTCCTCGAAATATGCTTGTAAGAGAAGTGAATTTAGATGCAATTGCCAGCTCTTTGGCGAGGAGCAGACGCGATATTCAAACAAAAGCCATTCCTCCAGGTTCTAAAAGAGAGATTATGGATATTTATGCTGATACTTACCAAATATTATTCGGAAGTCCTATTGAGGAGCACCACGAAAGTACTGCGAGAGAAACAAAGACTGATGAAATAAGAAGAGAAAGTCCGTACAGAAGACCATTAAGCGAACCAAGAATCCCACCGCAGCCACCAAAACCAAAAGAGCCAGCTAAAGTTGTTGTTTATTTTGGAGGGAAAAATTTTCCTGATGCAACCCAGGGAGATTGGGCCAAAGAAAGGTTAAGAGGGATTCCAGGCAGTCTTGAGATTATAACTGCAGAAATTTCAGAAGCAAATCAAACAAGAACATACGCAGGAGTTTTAGTTGATCCTGAAAATTATTCTGGAGTGAGGCAAAATTCAGTAGCTCAAAGTGCAATACAGGTAATAGAATTAAGGGGGAACTACGGAAAAGTAATCAGGCAAAAAATCGAGCGCGCTAATTTGGTTTTTGTCGAAAGATACGGAAAAGCTTACATTCACAGCAAAGGAAGAATACAGACCCTTGCTGAATATCAACTTATTGCTGTTGAAAAAGCTTTAGCACCTTTGATTCAAGCAAGTTCTGCAAGCAAACCCTCCTAAAGAATTACAGAAAACAGGATTATAAATTATTTTTTTAAATAATGCATCAAATTTTGGATAACCAGCACTTTTATTAAAGTGGCCTGCATTAGGAATGAATATAAGCTTTGTATTTAATTTTTTTGACAATTCCTGCCCGTTCTCCAGCGATACATAAGGGTCATTATCTGAGTGGAATACAGAGAATTTCTTGCAATGATTTTTTATTTTC
>JACPTD010000071.1:3160-4138 GCA_016192955.1 Candidatus Woesearchaeota archaeon
AATATCCCTATTGGAGCTGCGACTATAAACGCAGCCTTGATTTTAATATTGTGCTTTTCAAGAACACGAAGCAAAAAAGCGCCGCCCAAGCTATGCCCGACTAAAATTGTGTTTTCATTGTAGAATTTATTATGCTTCTTCAAAATTTTCAGCCAATTTTTTAATGTTTGATTTTTAGGCGTGGGAAATTTTGGCACTATGACTTTACAGCCAAGCTTTTCCAGTTTTTGCTTTAGCCACGGAAACCAGTTTTCTTCAGGATAGCCTCCAGTGCCATGAAAAATAAAAATATTGATCATTTTAAAAAACGCCGAGAGGTTACTTCTATCCTTATTCGAAAGTCGCACACTCTCCTATTTTAGGTAAATCAGCAAGTATTTATTTTTAACGAATTTACATCAAAAAAGGGATAGAAACATTTATAAACTCTAAGTTTACATATGTAAACTAGGAGTATACATGAAAGACATAACAAGCAATGAGATGGTTTTTGTGCTGAGCATATTCAAAAGCCCGGAAAAGCAGTACAATGCCAATAGCCTGGCAAAGCTTATGGGAATAAGCAGGATGGGGGCTTTAAAGATAGCCAGAAGGCTGGAAAAGGAGCAGATAATTAGCTCGCAGGAATTAGGCAAGGCAAAGTTCTACAAGCTAAATCTTGAAAATAATTATGTAAAAGAATATGTGAAGTTCCTGCTTAAAAGGGAGGCTGAGCATGCCCATTCCTATGTAAAAGTCTGGATTGAGGATATAAGGAGAATAAAGAGTGGAGATGCAGCTATACTTTTCGGGTCTGTTCTGAGAAAGCACAAGGAAGCAAGGGATATAGATGTTGTTATAATCATAAAGCCAAAAAAATTCAAAAAGGTGCAGAAGGAAATAGAGGAAATTAATGAACTGCATACAAAAAGAATGCATCCTATTCATCTGGCAAAAGGCGATTTAGCCAAAAATCTTAAAAAGGGCAATGAAGCCATG
>JACPTD010000072.1 GCA_016192955.1 Candidatus Woesearchaeota archaeon
AGGTAACAAGATAAAATTGATTCAAAATCAAAAAATACGAGAACGGCATTTGGAAGTAAAGGAGATTAAGGCAACCTGTTTCGGGTGTTATAGAGAATTTTGAAATATATCAATTTTGTCAAAATTCTCTAAGAGAACTTTGAATGAAATTACAAAAATAATGAATTATTCAAAGTTCTCTATAATGCCAAAAGATTGAGGTGACAAATAATAAATAAAAAACTTAATCTCTTCAATTGGCCCCCTTAAAAACGATTTCTTCTCAAACCACCCCCACGTATAAGCGTATAATAAAGGGGGCCAAACCCTTTAAAAAAGAGGTGATAAAGGGTTTCTTAACAATCTTCCATGGCGCATGAACATCTCATCAAATGGGGAAAAGACGCTTTTGAGAATGGGCTTTCTTTGTCTCGCATTGAAAATTATCTTTTAAAGAGGGGCATGAATGAGCATGAAGCGCTTAAAGCGCTGCATGAGATAACAGCATTTGAGCACAAAATTCATCAGGAAGCCGAGAATGCAAGAAAGGAGCCGATAAGAATTCCTATGCTTATTGCGCTGATTGTTTTCGGAATTTTATCCCTCTATTTTGCCGGAATTATAAAGGTGAAATAACAAAATGAAATTATCGCATAAAGACCTTGTTAAATTAGGAAGATACGAAGCAGAACATGGTTATTCCTTGAAGAAAATTGAAGCTGATTTTTCAAAAAAAGGTATTGACAAAACAGACACAATAAAAGCTCTTGAAGAAGTTGATTATTACAACAAATTAGAGCAATCAAAAATTCAGAAAGAATCGGGCAAAAAACTTGCTTCTGAAGGAAAACCAAATGCACAAAACAAACAAGAAGCAAATAAAAAGAAATCCTCATTTTGGTTTTGGCTTGTTTTGCTTGCAATAATTGGCATCATCTTATACTTATATTTTTATGGTAAAATAAACTTTGACTGGCTGCGCAGCATAAATTTTAAATAAATCTTTCTTGCTCTTCCCACTTTATGATTGGCTTTGAAAGGCTAAAAGAGGAGCAGCTTAAGCTGGCTAAAAAGGTTGTTTTAAAGGATTCCTTTGACAAGCTTCAATTAATTGCTGGAGCTGATGCAGCTTACAACCAAGACGATATTATTGCAGCAATCGCTGTTTGTGATAATGCCACGATGGAATGCAAAGAGAGGGCATTTGCTGTTATGAAGGCGAAAATTCCCTACAAGCCCGGGTTTCTTGCCTACAGGGAAGGCCCTGCAATTTCAGACGCTTATGCAAAGCTTCAAAATAAGCCCGATGTTGTGATATTTGACGGCAACGGCATTCTGCATCCAAGAAGGATAGGCTTGGCATCACATATTGGCGTTTTGCTTGACATCCCCTCAATCGGAATTGCAAAACAGCTTCTTGCCGGAGAGGTAAAAGAAAACAAGGTTTATGTTGAAAAGGAAGCCAGAGGAGAGCTCATTGCTACAAGAGAGCATTCAAAGCCGATTTATGTGAGCCCCGGACACAGAATAAGCCTGAAGACAAGCGTGGACATTGTCAAAAACTGCATAAGATTTCCGCATAAGCTTCCGGAGCCTTTGCATCTGGCCCACAAATACGCCAATGAAATAAGGGATAATATTTTAAATGGAAAAATAAAGGTTGAGATTAAGGAATAAATAGGTGAGCAGGTTTATGCCTGCGAGCACTAATATTTGCCGAAGGCGGATTGAAATTTAAAGATTCTATAATTTTATAAAGTTATGAAAAACCCTTTCTTAAGGGCCCATGGTCTAGTGGCTAGGACACAACCTTCACAGGGTTGAGACAGGAGTTCAATTCTCCTTGGGCCCATTTAAGCCTATCCAGAAATTCCCAAAGCAATCTTAGCCTCTTCTGACATCTTCTCAGGACCCCATGCAGGGCTGAATGTCAAGTCTATGACAACTTCTCCAACACCGTCAATTGCAGAGACCTGCCTTCTTATGTCGTCCATCAGCATAGGCCCGTAAGGGCACATAGGGCTTGTAAAAGTCATCAGTATCTTCACCTTGCTGCCTTCAATTTCAACATTATAAATCAGCCCAAGGCTCCATATGTCATACTGTATTTCCGGGTCATTGATTTTTTTTAAGGCTTCTATTACCTGCTCCTTTTCCACCATCCTGATAGCAATCTTTTTATGCTATAAAAATGTTTTGCATAAATATGGCAAGCTGGCGGCGATTGCAATACTCAAATCCAAAAGAAATCAAGCTGCTACAAAATAAGCTATTAAGAAATTTTATAAGAAGCCAGATTCCTTATCATCCATTTTACCGCAATATTTTTAAGAAAAATAAAATAAGCCTTTCGGGCATCAAAACAACTGATGACTTGAAAAAGCTGCCCTTTACAGCAAAAGAGGACATCGCTCCGTCAGCAAAAGAGCCAAGGAAATTTCTGGATTTTGTTTTGCAGCCAAATAAGGAATTGATTATGCGCCATGCGCCATTTTCCAAAAAATTAAAAGCGATAATAGATAAAAATCAGGTTTATTTTGAATACAAGCCTGTCCATATCCATTTCACGACCGGAAGAACAGCTAATGCAACCCCTATTCTTTATACACCATGTGATTTGAAAAGATTGGAGGAAAGCGGCAAGAGGATGTTCGACATCCTTAAAATTTCAAGACACGACATTGCTGTAAATGCCTTCCCTTATGCGCCTCATCTTGCCTTTTGGCAAACTTTCTACGCAGCCAAAGCAGCCAATGTCTTGGCGCTTCACACAGGCGGCGGCAAGATTCTCGGCACTGAAAAGATAATAAAAGCAGTTGAAAGCATGAAAGCAACATGCTTAGCCGGTATGCCAGGCTATCTCTATCACCTGATAAGAACTGCAAAAGAGCAAAAAAGCGATTTCAGCAGCCTAAAATTGATTGTTTTTGGCGGCGAAAGAGTGCCGATTGGCCTGAGGGATAAGATAAAAGAATTTCTAAATGCTCTGGGCCCAAAATCCCCAAGAGTCTTATCAACCTATGCTTTTACAGAAGGAAAATCAGCCTGGGTGGAATGCAGGGAAGAAAGCGGCTACCACATTTACCCGGATTTTGAATTCATAGAGATTATAGACAAAAATGGCGAAAGGGTTAACGAAGGCGAAAAAGGAGAAATTGTATATACCTCTTTGGATTGGCATGGCTCTGTCTTTTTGAGGTATAAGACGGGGGATGTAACAAAAGGCATGTATTATGAAAAATGCTCTTGCGGAAGAGCAATTCCAAGGATTGACGCAGCCATTGAAAGAAGCTCTGAACATAAGGATTTCAGATTGACAAAGATTAAGGGCAGTTTTGTCAATTTGAATGCCTTATTCCCAATAATTATGGCGCATAAAGGCGTTGAAGAGTGGCAGATTGAAATAAGAAAGAAGAATAACGACCCTTACGAGATTGATGAATTAGTTGTTTATGCCGCCCCAAACAAAAAAGCGGACTTTGAAAAATTAAAGAGCGATTTAAAAAATAAGATCACAACTGAAACAGAGGTTACACCTGAAATTGTTAAGGTCGAATTGAAGGAATTGTTGAAAAGGCTTGGAATGGAAACAGAGCTGAAGGAGAAGAGAATTATAGACAGCAGGAAAAAGATTTAAGTATACTTTCACCTTTTTGAAAAACATGAACCAAAAAACCGAGCTTCTAAAGTTTTGGAACGATAATTTTAGCTTTAGAGAGATTGAGTTGAGGGCTTTTGAGGAACTCCATAGGGAAGATTTTGTGTCTGAAGGCCTTAAAGGCGTAGCGTACCAAGACACGCCTTTGCCTTTGATTAGGGGGAAAACCATTTCACAGCCGACAACTGTCATGCTCATGACTCATGCTCTTGAGCTCGAACCATGTGACAAAGTCTTTGAGATAGGCACGGGCTCAGGCTACCAGGCAGCCATAATCGCAAAAATAACAGGTTCAAAAGGAAAGGTCATAACAACAGAGGTTGTGCCCGAGCTTGTAGGCTTTGCAAGGCAAAATCTCAAAAAATCAGGCATAACAAATGTTTTTGTTTATGAGGAAGACGGCTCCAAAGGGATGAGAAGCGAAGCGCCTTTTGACAAGATAATAATCACAGCAGCATGCAAGGAATTTCCAAAGCCTTTGATAGAGCAGCTAAAACCCAACGGCATAATTGTAGGCCCTGTCGGCAACGAAAAAGAGCAGGAAATGGTAAGGGGCATAAAAGACAAGACAGGGCATCTCGAGCTGGAATTCTTGGGGCCTTTTTTATTCACGCCAATGTATGGAAAGTACGGGTTTGAGGTTTAGATTTATCTGTCAAAAATCGTTCAGCGTGTATTTGGCAAAAGATTTTTATAGTAGTCTTAATTAAAGATTAATGAAATGGAAAAGTCTTTATTAAGCAAATTATCGAAAGAACTGGAAATTCCTAAGAAGAGAATACTAGATGAAAGTTTAAATGTTTTCCTTGATGCAGAACTAAGAAACGCATCTGCTGAGATTTTGCAAATCAAAAAACAGTTTAATGTGTCTAGCCTAAAAGAACTCAAAAGTAAAATCGAGAATGGCAAAATTGAAGAGCATCCGGCTTGGGAGCAGCTTATTTTCTGGGAAAATTTAAACAAAAGAATCAAGGTGGTTAGCGATTGGATGCAGAAATTACATATCTCAAGCTAAAGAATATTGCACTGCAGGAATTTCCAGACATTGTCGCTTCTGCTTCTATTACGAGAGGGCCTTTGAATGTTGCTAAAAGTTTAAGATTATTTTTTACAGACAACTCGTTTATGGAAATATGGATAAGCAGCAAGAAATACTCTTATCATTGGCAGAAAACAGACGGAAAGATTTACAGGCATGATAATGCGCCGCATAAGAAGCACGAAAAGATAAAGACCTTTCCCAAGCATTTTCATCATGATTCTGAAGAAAATGTCAAAGAAAGCAGTATAGCTGATAACCCAGAAATTGCAATAAGAGATTTCCTAAACTTTGTTAGAGAAAGTCTGTAATTTTGCCAAATGTTCGAATAAAATCTCATTTCGTCGAAAATTCCAAGTTACAAATCCATAATGGAATTTTCGAGCGTGCTCGGAAATTTATACAATTTTAATAGTCAATGGAAATTTCCGACATATGCGAAGCTTGAAAGAGAAACCCCATTTTCGAGTGTAAAATCGTGAATTATGGGCGAACTTTTAATATTTGGAAAAAATTTCAAAAACTTACACTGCACTGTAACGAGTAGGAGCACTTCCAGAATATACTGGAGGTTTGCGCAAATGTAAGAACGCTAGCACCCTATTAAGTCTGCTTGCATTAAATTCTCTTGATGTGTTTTCTGCATCTCTTTCTGCAAGAGCTTTTGGTAGTATTTGTTGAACCATTGTTGTGTAATCATTTAATGCTCTAACCTTTGTCCCACCTTTGATATCACTTTTATGAGAGCGACCTAAAGTATCTCTTTTATGAAACGAGTAAGGTACATATCTAGAATTATCAACTTGGTAACTTGGCATACCTTTACCTCTAACCTGAACTTCCCTTGGAACACCACTATTCAATGTATCAACAAGTTTTTGAAATTCATCCGGGTTCATTTTTAAAAGTCTTTCAAGTTCTTGACGCTGAAGATATGGAACATTACTTTGACGTAAACTTGCGACTTCTGCATCGTGAAATAATCCAGCATAGAAAATAAATGGTACCTCTTTTAATGTAGGGTCATCTCGCGTGAGGATATGTGGTCCTCTAACATAGACTGCAACAACACCATTTCTTCCACTTAATACAAAATCTGGAATCTTTTCCTCAAGTGTTCTGCTCATTATTTGTTATAGAATAATGAACTAGTATTTAAGTAACTATAAAGTCCCGTCGGTGATTTATAAATAAAAATGTGGCTGTTTATTGTGTGGAGTTTAGGCTTATCGTCGGTATGGCTTTTCATCAACCAAAAATAAGCCAAAATATGTCTCGACGGGGTTTCGTCGGAGCTTTTAGTGATTTCTATGTATGGGCGAGTGGCGGGGTCGATTGTTGTTTTTGTCATTATTGCGTTTTACATTATGTTGCTGAAAACACTAAACTCGTAACTGAAAACATAACCAATCAAAAAATGCTAAGTTTTAATGTAAAAGTCTAATTAATTCTCAAAAATTGTAGCTTGAATTTGGCATTTCCGCTTTTTGTGAGTTAAATTTAAATACAAGTATTCTCAAGAACCTTAAAAAAGGTGATTAAAGTAAAAATATCCAAAATCAAAGATTTTCTTGCGAGGCAATTTTCCTTGCTGATAATTTTTTCTCTTATTTTAAGCAATATAGCTTTTGCGCAATCCTATGATTCTTCTGGCCCAGGCCCAAGCTACTATGAAGGCAGGCCAATAGACCCTGCTGGAGAGGGCAGGGATTATTACAGAGAAGGAGACATGATTGTTTACCCTGCCCAAATAAGTTCTGAAGAGAAGAGGATGATGGAGCGGTTTGCAAGAAGTGACATGAGCGAAGATGAAATGAGAAAAATAGCAAAGTCAAAATTTGGCGAAAGCTTTGATGATATGCAATTCCAAAAAGGGATGATGGAATTCAAGGACAGGATGAGCAGAAAAGACGCTTTTTCTTATGAGAATGAGGGTTACGGGCAGAGATATTATGTTGGCCCGAGCTATGAAGGATACTCCAAAGAGCACATGGTTTTCGGCATGATTTTCCAATACATTGGCGATGAAATAGACCCAAGGGAAATAAAGCAATACTGCAATGAGCCTGAAAAGATTGCTGAGATGGTTATAAGCAAATTCAAGGAAAAAGTGGGCGATTTGCAAAAAGTATGCTCGCAAGCTGAAGAGCAGGAAACCAACTGCCAGGAAATTTCCAAAAAAGCCTGCTCCCAAATTGGAACTCCTCATGTGAGAGAAGACTCCACAGAACTTGAAAAGATACAATCAATAGCCTATTCATGCCCTCCAAACAAGGACGCAATAATAAAATCATGCATTTTGAGGATAAAAAACAGCATAGAGCAGAATTCCAGACATGCCCGCGAGTCATGCATGAAGAGATTTGAGTTTGAAGGCGAGAGGCTGCTGAAGGAGTGTGAAAGGTTTAAGGAGCATCAGATTTGTGAGAAGGAAAAATTCATTGAACGATGCATGGGCGGCATTAAAAAAGAGGATTTTTCTAGAGAATGCTCGAGAGAAGAATGCGAACCATCTCCTGGAATGCCAAGCTGGCTGTGCCCGGATGGAAAGACAAGGGCAGGCCCTGGAAAATGCAAAAGGGGAGATGACGGCAGATGCGGCTGGGAAATTGTAAGATGCCCTGAAAAAACTTCATGCCCGAAACCAGCTTGCGAAAATGCGGAAAATACTGAAAAAATAGATGAGACGGGATGTGCCATATATGCTTGCCCGGCACAGACAAAATGTCCTGTTGTTGAAATGCCTGTATGCGCTTCTGATACACCTATTCATAAAAAAATTGACGAAAAGGGCTGCCCAACTTATTTTTGTGAGCGCAAGCAGTGCCCTGAAGTTCCAAGGCCGACATGCAATGATGGTGAGCGTATTCAGGCATATTATGATAATGCAGGCTGCACAACAAGCTACCAATGCATAAGATATGAAAACACCTGTCCAGAAGTCCAAAGGCCATCCTGTGCTGAAGGCCAAAGCATGACCTTGAGACATGATGACAGAGGCTGCATTGTTGGCTATGAATGTGTCAGTATTACCTCCACCAGTTCAATAACCGGAAATGTGGTTTTGGACGCTTATGAAGACATTCTGAAAAAATGCGAGAATTCATGGCATTCCCAGGAAAAAGCCTGCGCTGCGATGAAAGAGTCATGCGACAAAGATTCAATGGTTGAAAGATGCGTTGAGCAGTCAAGGAAGAATTTTGAGGAGCATTATTCAAGAATCGAGCGTGATTGTGTAATTCATACAGAATCTGAAATCAAGGCAGCAGATGACAGATGCTCAAGGATGGATAAGGAAAGGCAGAGATGCATGGAAGAAAGCAGCAGGAGATGCGAGCACATGAAAGGTGTTGCTGAAAAATGCAAGGAAACATTGACAGAGGAAAATCTGAGGAAATTCATTGCAGATGAAACAAAGAAAAGATGCAAATTCACAGATATTGTTGCTGACGAAGATGACATAAAAAATTCTGACAAGGCTGAAATCGTGCTGGCTGTTTTGAATACTGCAACTGAAGCTGACATGGAAAAGCTTGAGCTTTTTGTGGATGATCTAAAGGAAGATTTGAAGCTGCAGGACACAACTGTCTATAAGGGCATGATTGAGCCAAACAATTTTGGCGATGTAAAGCTTTTGCCATTTGTTGTTAACGCAAAGATAAGCGCTGTTGCAAGCTCTGAAAGGGCCAAAGAGGTAAAAGCAAAGATTGTTTCAAGGCAGAGGGCAGAGGAAGCTGCCGGCAAGCTTGCCTCGTTGAGAGACTCTGACGTTCCTGACGAATATCTTTACATAATTGAAGACAAGGCAAGCGAAGTCCTTGATGTTTCAGACCAGCTTGAGGAGATTGAAAAAAAGCAAGAGCAAAAGGGTGTTGGCTACAAGATAAGGCTGTTTTTAGGCTTGGCAAAGGCTGCTGAGCAGGAAGAAATAAGGCAGCTTGAAGAAAGCAAGTCAAAGCTGGTTAATTCAATCGGAGCATTGGCAAAGCTTATTGATGAAGTGCCAGGCGATGTTGCAAAAGCCATATTGAAAGAGCAAGTCGAGAGCCTGAAAAAACAGCAGGAAGATATTGAAATTCTGATAGAGACAAAAGCAAAAAAATCAAAAGGATTGCTTGGGTTGTTTGGGTAGTTCTTAGATTAGATGAAAGGCAATACATTCAAGGGCACAATTTAGTCGTTTCCATTATACGAACTCGTATGAATAGTAAAGCTTAAATATTATAATGATTTTAACTGAATATTATAACAGGTAATAGACATGGATTTGTGGATAACAGAGTTCATGAATAAGTTGGATAGAAAGAAATCGCAAATACTTTTTGGCGGACATGCTGCCAAAGACAAAAATTTGAATATGGAAGATGTTGACAATGTTGTTAAAACAGTTCAAATAGGCAAAGTAGATGAAGAAAAATCAACACAAGAAAAGAAGCGAATTTGCTTCAAAAATTATTTTGACAAGCAAAGGCAAACTTATTTTGTAATTGCAGAATATTATCCTGATTTCATAAAGATAGTGACAGTAAACAAAAGAAAAGGTAAATATTAAGCATTAAGGTGAACAAAAATGAAAACAAGCACATGCAAATGCGGTGGAAGCATTAAATTGGACAGATGTTTAGTTGAAAATTTTTTAGTGGAATGTATGAAATGCGATAAATGCGGTGAAATTTTATTCACGCCTGAACAGACAAAGCAGCTGATAAAATTAAGAGAAGCCAATAAAAAAATTGAAGGCAAAAGGAAAATAATCAAGGTTGGCTCTTCGATAGCTGCATTGCTGCCTAAGAAAGTCGAGGAATATGGCGTTAAAGAAGGCTTAATTGACAGCGTCAAGATTTTAAGCTCCAATTCGCTGGAAATTAAGTTTGATAAGGAGATTGTCTAGAAATGAAAAAAATCAGGGTATTTAAAAGATTTACCTGTTGAGGTTGTTGTGAGTTAATTGGGCGAAGTTTTAATTCTTAACGCACAGTTCTTCGTGCATAATCTGATATCCGCCTTAGAAAACCAGTACTTTGCTGTTCACTTGGACCCGCATAATTTGCTCTCCTAGCAGCCAATTCATAAGCTGATAGCACAGTAACCCTAGCACCCCATGTGTTTGGTTTTGCTAATCCAATTCCAAGTTCTTTGGTGAGAGCATCATCAACTAAATCATAATCAGAACCATCATGAACAAAATTTGGTTGCCCCAATAATTTAAAGACTTCTCTTAATACTGATTCATCTAAACCACCAGCTTTCTTTTCCGTTATTCTAACCCCGTATCCCGGATAGTTCGGATAAGAAGTTGGTTTACTTTTATTTTGAAAATGTTTATATTCTATATCTGGGTATTTTCCCTCAAGAAGCGCTTTTGCACCTTCAATCTTCTTAACAAAATCAGCATAACCTTGAGGTGTAGCCACCCTAACAAGATAATTCATCGCTACACGTCTTGGAGGGTTTGCTGGTGTATCTGTTGCTAAACTTTCTAAAGGAGGTAAACTACTTGGTGTTCTTTCTGTTACAACAGGAAGCTCTTGACGTCCTCTTAAACCACCTAAATGCCTTAGTGCATCTTTATACCAGTTAGTTAATCTCATTTTAACTTAATATATTGCCACTACTATTTAAGTAACTATAAAGTCCCGACTATAAACCTCCTATAAACCGAAAAAAGCAAATAGTAGTTCTAATCAAGAAAATGAGGTTGAGGGGTGGACAAAAGAGGTGTCCGCCATGCACAGAAAAATAAGCATATTCGAAGAAGTTAAAAGATTAAAGCAGGATGTTGAATATCATAAACGGAAAGCAGAAGAATGGAAAAATAAATATTTTGAGTTAAAGAAAGAATTTGACGAAGTCAAAAAACTTCTTAATCAACTCCTTAATGCAAATACACCCTCTTCAAAATTGCCTTTTTCTTTTAAAAACATCAACAGAGGATCAAAAGGAACAAATCCAAGGGGAAAGCCAGAAGGCAGTAATGGAGCAACGAGAGAAGAGCCTGATAAAATTGATAAAAAGATAGAAGTCAAAGCTGATAAATGCCCGAATGGGCATGGAAAAATAAAGCAAACTGATTGGCATGTGAGATTTGTTTATGAGATAGGGGAAATAAAACTGAAAGTGAAGAAGTTCACAGTTGCCGAATATGACTGCACCAAATGCGGTATTCACTTTGAAGCTGCTCATCCAGAGCTTCCAAAAACAGGCATTTTTGGCCCTAATCTGCAGTCACTCATTACAGAAATAAGGCATAACTTTGCAGGCTCTTACGTAAAAGTATCAGATTTCTTGTACAATCTAACAGGAGAATCTTTCAGCCAGCAGGGAATAAAAGACTGCTTGCACAGAGTTGCTGAAGATTTACAGCCTTCTTATAGGCATATGGAGCAAGAAATCAGCAAAGCTGATGTTATTAATAGCGATGAAACGTCATGGCCTGTGGACGGAAAAGATTACTGGCTATGGCTTTTATGCACTTTAAACATGGTTTTTATCTTGATTAATGAGTCAAGAGCAAGAAAAGTGATAACAAACGTGATTGGAGATTATTTTCCAGGAGTTATAGGCAGCGACTGCCTTAAAGTTTACAACAATTTTGCAGCAGCCTACCAGCGTTGCTGGTCGCATCTGTTAAGGAAGACTCATTTTGAGAAAGAGAAATCTCCAAAAAAAGACATTGCAGTGCTGCATGGGCAACTTACATCGCTGTATGATGCTGTGAATAACTTTCTAAGCTCAAATCCTTCTTTTGAGCAGAGAGTATGGAATGAAATTATGTATCAGCAGAAGCTTCAGAGGATAACAAATTATAGATGGAAAAGCGAAAGTGCAAAGAATGTAACAAATATGCTGAAAGCATATCAAGGGCAATGGCTAGTTCCAGTAATTATGCCAGAAGTTGAGCTTACAAACAACAAAACAGAAAGAGGGATAAGAAAAGTCATCCCAACAAGAAAACTTCTTGGAGGTCATAGAACAAATCATGGCGCCTACGACTTTGCAGTTATTGAAAGTCACAGGCAAACTTGGAAATTGGGGAATGAATCCCCTTACAATAAGTTGGTTGAATATCTGAAGAATTGCAATGCAAAAGTTGCTTTTTGATTCTTAAGAGGGGACTTTATAGTTACGTGGGTGGAGGGGCGGAATGGAAGGTGGGCTGAATTTTTGATTTTTTTATGTTTCTTGTTATTGGATTTTAGTCAAATGGGTAAAATCATCAAAAAACACAAATAAATAAACAACCGGATAGCCTTAATCCAAAAAAACAACAAAAAAGGGCCATTATTCATCCAAACTTTTAGGGAAGAAATGATAAGATTCAATAAAATTGGCAAAACGACCAGCGGCTGGCTCATGTTATGACAAGAGATAAAAAATTATTGGACAATAATTAAACTTAAGAAAACTGCCTAAACCTTCCGTGATAGCTGCCCCTTCTCTCACCATACTGCTGGCCTTCTCTTCTTTCCCCATAATTATGGCTGCTCCTCTCTCCGGAATGCGGGCTTTGGCTTCGCCTTTCATAACTATGGCTTCTTTCGCCTGAATGGTAAGGCATCCTCTGCTCTCCATACCTAGTCCTTGAATGGCCTGAATAACTGCGCCTTGGACTGCTTCTTGAATGAAAATCCCTTCTCTGGCCAAGACCATGCCTTCTTTCTGATGCAAAAAACGGGACTCTCTGGAATTCAGGCAGTTGGAGCTGCTGCACTACTATCGACCTGTCACTAAGAACATTCCTGAAGTTGTCATGGTCAGGCTCTGAAATCAATGATATGACTTTGCCTTCACTGCCTGCTCTCGCAGTCCTTCCTATCCTATGGATATACTCTTTTGAAGTCTTTGGGCTGTCATAATTTATTATATGGCTTACATTCTTGATATCAAGCCCTCTTGCTGCCACGTCGCTTGCCACAAGTATTCTTGCCTCATTTTTGTGAAACATCCCTATTGATTTTTTTCTCATGTTTTGGGATAAGCCTCCATGCAGGCTCAAGCAGCTTATTCCGTTTCTGTTCAGGTTTGTTCCAACAACATCAACCCTTTTTCTTGTGGCGCAGAAGATGATTGCAAGTTTTGGAGTTTCATGTTTAAGGATGTGAGTAAGAAGGGAGAATTTGTCCCTTGAATCCACATTGTAAAAATACTGCGCCATTTTTTCCTGCTCAACATAGGGCTGCAGCTTGATTTTTGAAGGGTTTTTCATGTAGTTCTGCACAATATCATGGACTTGATGCGAGATTGTTGCGCTGAAAAGAAGAGTCTGCCTTTCCCTCGGGACTTGCGAGATAATTCTTTTGACATCTTCTACAAATCCCATTTCAAACATCTTATCAGCTTCGTCAAGAATGAGCACCTTAACACGGCTTAGGTTGATTGTGCCTCTTTGAAGATGATCCAGGATTCTTCCCGGCGTTCCAACTACAATGTCTGCGTGCCTCAGCTCAGCAAACTGCGGATTTATCGAGACTCCGCCATAGACCGAAGTTATGTTTGTTTTCTTGTATTTTGAAAACTTTCTGAATTCTGAGGCTACTTGTTCGCAAAGCTCTCTTGTAGGAACAAGAACAAGCGACTGGATTCCATGATTATGCGAAACCTTTTCAAGCGTTGGAAACCCGAATGCGGCTGTCTTGCCGGAGCCTGTCTGGGACTGCCCTATGACATCCTTTCCTTCCTGGATTAACGGAATTGACTTTTTTTGTATGTCTGTGTATTCAAGAAAACCCATCTCTTGAAATGCCCTTGCCAGCTCTGGCTGCAAATGTACTCCCGATGTCATTTTATTAAACAATAACTAAAAACCTGCACTTGCTTTATATATGTTTGTGTCTGAAAAGCCATTTTAATCCAGCACTGGACACTGGACATTCTTGCCTGAAGTATTTAAAGGAACAATTTTACCAATTTGTTAAAAATAAAGGAAAATGGCAGATACTGGCATACCAAAATGGCTATAAAGACGGGCATCGCGAATTTGCCGCTCCATACAGGCAAAGCACCAAGGTGGTTATTCAAAAGGATGGTTAGATTAGGCAGAGCCATATCTGAGGTTATAATTGAAGAATATGGAAAAGAGGAATTTCTTAGCAGATTAACAAATCCTTTTTTCTTTCAGTCTTTTGCAAATGTCCTAGCTTGGGATTGGCATTCAAGCGGTGCAACGCCTGTGCTATGCGGAGCACTAAAGGAAGCGAAGTTACACGAATTAGGCATTATAATTACTGGAGGAAAAGGAAGCGCTTCAAGAAAAACGCCCAAAGAAATTGAAGAGTTCGGTGAAAAATTAAACTTGTCCACAAGCAGGATTGAGAAGTTAAAATATTCCAGTAAAATTATAGCAAAAGTTGATAATAGCCTTGTGCAGGATGGATACTCACTCTATACACATAGTTTCATATTTCTTGGAGATGGCAGAAAATATATTGTAATACAGCAGGGTTTAAATTACTTAAACAGGTATGCCAGAAGATATCATTGGATATCGGACAACATCGATTCTTTTGTTATAGAGCCTCATTCGGCAATATGCGGTTATAAAAAAGAGGAAAATGTCTTGGATATGACCTCTAGGGATAGTTCAGAAACTCAAAAAGTTTGCGTTGATTTAGTTAAAAATAATCCAAAGCATCTTGAGAAATATATTAAAAATCCTATACAAAGAACTCTCATTAATTTTGAGCATTTTACAATGCCATCACATCATTTTATTATGGATATTCATAAAAGGAATTTAGAAACTTTGAGAAAAGCGCATGAAATTCAGCCACAAAATTATGAAGAATTGGTGGCAATAGGGGGAATAGGCACAAAAACCATAAGAAGTTTGGCTTTAATCGCAGATTTAATTTATGGAGCTAAAGCATCGTGGAAAGACCCTGTCAAATATACTTTTGCTCATGGAGGCAAAGACGGAGTACCGAGGCCCGTGGAGAGGGAATTAATGGATTCCAATGCAGAAATTTTAAAACATGCTATAAAAGATGCCAAGCTTGGCAACAAAGAAAAGCTAGGTGCTGTTAGAAGGTTAAGCAATTTTTATTCTTAATAAATCTACCTCCCGCCCAAATAAATCTTTTCAATTCTCTTATCTTTCAAAATATTTTTATCGCCGCTTAAAGCAACTTTTCCGTCTTCCAGAACATAAATTTTGTCAGCAATTTTTGTTGCCTGCTTCGCGTTCTGCTCAACTATCATTATTGTTGCCCCTTCCTGATTTATTTCAATAATTTTTCTGAACAACTCTTTCATTATTTTTGGAGCAAGCCCAAGAGACGGCTCGTCAAGCAGCAAAAGCTGCGGATCCTGCATCAATGCCCTGCCAACTGCAAGCATCTGCTGCTGTCCTCCAGAAAGATTAAAGGCATAATCATCAAGCTTTTTCCCTAAATCAGGAAAATGGCTTTCAATAACCTCTTTCATTCTTTTTTCAATTAAATCTTTTTCTTTTGTCAGAAAAGCGCCCATTTCGAGATTTTCCTTGACAGTTAATGTGCTGAAAATCTGCCTTCCTTGAGGCACGTAGCTTATGCCCAGCTCAATCAATTCATGGGTTGGTATTTTTGTAATGTCCTTGTTTTTGAATACAATTTTTCCCTTATAAATATCAACCAGATTAAAGATGCTTTTCAGCAATGTCGATTTTCCAGCGCCATTCGGCCCGATTAAAACAGCAATATCTTTTGGCTTTACGTCTAAGCTAATGCCGAATAAAACCTGCATTTTTCCGTATCCAGATTCAAGGTTTTTTATTGAAAGCATTTGATATGTCATTTATTTCCGAAGTACATTTTGATATGTTTTATGCCCGCTTCTTCAAATATGATGCCTTTTGGTTTGAAGCCAAGTTTCTTGTAGTAATCCTTCAAATAATATTGTGCATTCATAAAAATTTTCTTCATTTTCTTTTTTTTGCAATACTTTATCAAATAATCCACTATAATCTTTCCAAAACCTTTGCCTCTGTACTCCTTAAGTACAGCTATCCTTTCCAGTTTTGCCTTCCTGTTGATAAACCTAATTCTTGCACAGCCCACTGGTCTATTTTTATAGTAGAGGGCAAAGTGCTTTGCTGTTTTGTCAAACTCGTCTCTTTCAATATTTTTTGAAACGTTTTGTTCTTTAATGAAAACAATTTTGCGTATTTTAAAAACCATCATTAATTCCTTTTTGTTTTTGGCCAGCCTAACCTTTATATTGTTCATTTCCCCAAATAAGCTTCCAGCACTTTTTTGTCCTTAACAATGTCCTTTGGTTTTCCTTCTTTCAGCACTTTCCCCTCATTTAGCACAATAACTACATCGCTTATGCCCATCACAAATTCCATATCATGCTCGATAAGCAGGACAGTTTTGCCATTTTTTTTCAAGCTCCTCAATATTAATTTTAGCTCACGCCTTATTTCTGGATTGACCCCTGCTGTCGGCTCGTCAAGCATTAAAAGAGAATGGGGCATGAGCAATGACCTTGCGAGTTCCAGCAGCCTCTGCTGCCCATAGGAAAGTTCAGAAGCGAGCGTTTCAAGAGGCTTATGCAGATAAACGCTTTCAAGAATTTTTTTTATATCATTGTCATTTGCATTTTTCGCAATGAGAAGGTTGTCTTTAATGCTCATGTTCCTGAACACTTTTGTTAATTGGAATGTCCTGCTTATGCCTGCCTTTGCAATCTTATATGGAGCCAGATCAGCAATGTTCCTGTCTGATAACCTTATTGTCCCTGAATCTGCCTTTGTCAATCCGCTTATAATGTTGAAAATTGTTGTCTTGCCGGCCCCGTTTGGGCCTATCAACGAGGTTATAGTATTTTCTTTTACCTCAAAGCTGCATTTATCCACTGCCTTTACTCCTCCAAAGCTTTTTGACACATTATTCAGTGACAGCATCAGATATCAACCTTCCCAAACATGCCCCTTGGCCTGAAAATCAAAATCAAAATCAAAACTACTGCAAACACCATTTCCCTAAAAGCGCCCACTATGCTCGGATTTACAACAATAAACCTGATAGATTCCGATAAGGCATAGAGAATAAACACACCTACAACAGAGCCGGTGATTGATGCCAAGCCTCCGGCAATCAGCATAACAAGCATTGTCACAATAAAATCCAGCTCAAAAATAGTGGGATCAACAAAATTAAGATGATGGGCAAGCAGGGAGCCTGCAATTCCCGCAAAGAAGGTTGATGCTGCCATTGAAATAATTTTATAAAAATATGTGTTCTTGCCAAGCACCGAGGCAGCCACTTCGTTATCCCTTATTGCCTGGAATATTTTTCCGGTTTCTGAATTTGTCAGCCTGTAAAAAAGAAAAACGGATAATGCAGATATTGCCATGGTAAAAATCATATAATGAAAGTTGTTTTTTATGATATCCGGAATTCCCGGCAAGCCCAATGCGCCTCTTGTTAAAGAAATCCAGTTTCTTGAAACAGCCACTGCAATAAAAACCAAGCCAAGTGTAACCATTGCTAAATAATCTCCCTTTAGCCTCGAGGTTATTGCGGCTATTGCAGCGCCAAAAACGGAAGCCAGAATGCCGGCAGCAAATATTGAAATGTACCAAGGAACTCCATTGAGTGCTAATATGGCTGAAGCGTATGCTCCGATGCCAACAAACACAATATGGCCTAGGTTTATCAAGCCTGTAAAGCCTATTACAACATTGAGAGATAAGACTATGATGGAATAAATTGATATGAATGTCAAAATGCTTATTAAATATTCATGAATCATCTCGTTTTTTCACCCCTAAAATGCCATTTGGCTTGAAAAGCAAAAATAAAAGCAGAATGCTGAAAGATATGACATCCCTGTAGCCGCTTGGCAAAAACCAAATGCCAAGGATTTCCACCAATCCGATGAACAGGCCGCCGACAATAGAGCCATAAACTGAGTTGATTCCGCCAACAACAGAGCTTATAAATCCCTTGATAATTATAGGAACGCCCATTCTTGGGTACAGGTTCTGCTCAAGCCCTATGAGGATGCCGGAAATGGAGCCGAGAATGCCAGCAATTATGAAAGCGTATGTGTAGATCTTCTCAGGGTTTATTCCAATCACTTGCGCAGCTTCTTTGTTGTCTGATAAAGAGCGCATTGCCTTCCCCAGTCTTGTTTTTTTTAGAACAACCCACAGCAATAAGAACAAAAAAACTGATGAGCAAATGATAATTAACTGAATTAATGTAACCGTAAAAATCCCAAAATCAAATGTTTTGTTGTAAAGGCTGATTGTTTTTGTGCTTGAGCCGAATATTGCAAGCACCAATGCAGAAGAAAATATGAGCAGGGCAAGCGAGGATATCATCGTTACAACATTTGTTGCTTTTCTCTTTCTCAAATTTTCATATACAATCAAATTCATTGATAAAATCGCCAATATTGAAATAATTATTGAAAGCAAGGCAGATAATGCATAATTTATGCCCAATACACTTCCAAATAGAAAAAACAGGTAAGCAGCTATTGTTATTATTGCCCCTTGCGCAAAATTCATGAATTTTACAACATAATAAACAAGAGAAAAGCCAGACGCAGCCAAAGCGTAAATGGAGCCTGCAATCAAGCCGTTTATGATAAGCTGCGGCAATATAGATGGCATTTTTGAGTTTTGAATTTCCAATTTATTTAAATTTATTTAAAATAAATAAAAAATCAAGAAAAAATCACTCCAAGATAATAAGTTCGCCGTTCTTTATCTTCTTTACAGAATATTCCATTATCGGGTCACCGTTCTCGTCCATGGTGATTTTGCCCGCAGCCCCATTGTAGTCCTTTACAGCATACAGATAATCCCTGATTTTCTCGCTGTCATATCCTTGCTGGCCTATTGCATCCGCAATCAGTTGAACTGCATCATAGGCTGTTGCGATGAATGACGGGAATTCCGGCTCTTCACCGCTAATCCTTTTGTACTCTAAAAGCAAAGCAGCTGCCTTTGGTGTCTTCTCGTCAAACTTGAACTCAACGCCATACAAGCCTTCAAGCTCTGTAGGATTGTCTATGACTATTTTTTTGCCTATAAGCACCTCTGCGGTCAAAAGAGGCTGCGTCAAACCAAGTTCCTTTATCTGCTTAAGCAATAAAAGGCCTTTCACTGGCGTTTGCGGGACAATATAAATGAGGTCTGCATCAGTGGATTTAACCTTGGTAACCTGCGTCCTAAAGTCAGTGTCATCTGGATTATAAGTCTCATCAGCAACTACTTCTCCTCCAAGCTTTGCAAAATTCTCCTTGAAAACCTTTCTTAATCCTTGGGCATAATCAGTGCTTTCAGTTACCAAAGCAGCCTTTCTTGCCTTCAATTCAATATAAGCATAATTTGCTGCTATGATGCCAGCATATGCATCAGTCGGGTAAGTCCTGAATACAAAATCCCCTGCATTTGTCACATCCGGCGAAGATGCTGTTGGCGAAATCAAAATAACCTTGTTTGCTTCTGTAATAGGTGCTGCCCCCAAAGTTTCACCTGAGCAAGCCCCGCCAACAATAACCTTGACCTTGTCGACATTCACAAGCTTTTGCGCAGCAGCATTCCCGTCTTTAGGGTTGCATTTGCTGTCCTCGTATATTGCCTCCAATTTTTTTCCATTCACTCCTCCTTTTGAGTTTATCTCATCCAAAGCTATCTTAATCCCTCTCTGCTCTGACAATCCATAGGCTGCAGCATCGCCTGTCAATGGCAGCATTACTCCAATTTTATAAGAGCCAACCAACTCTTTCTTCCCTTCAGCAGGCTCTTGCTGGACAGCGCATGCGCTTAAAATTAAAAGCAACAAAGTAAGAATAGTTAAGATTGTTTTTCTCATTTTTAGTACCCCCTGCTATTATTGTGAAGTAACAATACTTGTATTTAAAGTTTTTGGGGAATGTCTTAATTAACGATACATATAAATACTAGTTCTATCACAAATTGTATACGGTGATTATTATGAAAAAGAGGCGTAAATTAGATGTAGCATGCCCAAATGATGCATGCAAGCTTTTTGGTAAAAAGGGCATGAA
>JACPTD010000073.1 GCA_016192955.1 Candidatus Woesearchaeota archaeon
TCGTTTTGATAGTCAATCTCTGAAAACTGAGTGCAGAGGAAATTTCAGTTACGAAGTGTCAAAAATAGCCAAGATAAATAATAAATTGTTGCAATTTTTGAGCATGCTCGGAAATTTTTGCAAATGCAAATAGATAATAAAAATTTCCGACATTCTGAAATTTCCTTTGCGAATAGCATTTTCACCAAGAAAGCCCGTGTTTGAATCCGTGATTTGGTGAGCGAGCCTCGCATGTCACTGTTGTTGTTGGAATTTCAATCATTAATATCATTATTAATAATGAATTAAGGGCAATTTTATCCACCAAAACCGCAAACTATAAAAATAACCGAATAAATAATCGCTTTAAGGTGATAGTTAGTGGCAAAAAAAAGAGGCAGATCAGCTAAAAGCGCTAAATCCAGCTCTTCTAAACCAAGTTCTAAAAGGCAGCTGCAAAGGCTGGAAGTCATTATAAGAAAAAAGATTCTTGGGGAAGCTCCTGTTGAGCACCATTTTGTTGTTGCAGACGGAAAGAAGCTAAAGAATATAATTGAGCTTGCTGATGCGCTTGAAACAATGAGCGAGGAGATATTCAGGCACCATGCCAATGAATTCAAGAATGATTTTGCCGCATGGGTCAAGGATGTTTTCTACGACCACAGCCTGGCTGAGGATATTTCAAGAGCAAAAAACAGGCTTGAAACCCAGATTGCAATATTGAGAAGATTGGTAAAAGAGTTAAGAAGGCTTGTTAAGGAACTGATGTAGGATGGTTACAAAAGAGGAAGCAAAAAGGTACTTGTGCGACACTGCTCCAGAGCAATGCTTTTGGGTAAACAATGGGCCCATATTAAAAAACATTGAGGAGCTGGCAAATGCCCTGCCCAACATGAGCGATGAAGCTTTCCATCACCATGTGAATAGTGAAAAGAACGATTTTAGCAGCTGGATTAATGGCGCAATAGGCGACCAGAAATTGGCAAATGACATTTTAAGCTCAAAGAACAGGGAATCTACTATTAAAAAAGTAAGAAACAGATTGAATTCTTTGAAAAAGAAGGCTGGATAGCAGCCAGAAATAAAAATTGTAAAAATTCACCGATAGATTTAAATACTACTATCAGATTTCAAGCCGAGCCGTTTATGGCCGCAACAGGCTCTGTTTCTGTTGAGGTGGTATGATGGAAAACGAAGACCAAAGGGAATGCCCGAGCTGTGGCACGGTTATTGAGGAAGGCGAGGTTGAATGCCCCTCATGCGGCGAAAGCTTTATAGATGATGATGAAGTGCTTTAGCACTCAAATAAAATATAAGCGTGAATAAAGGTGAGGCAAATGAAGAGCTTTTTTGACGATGACGATAACAGTTGGGACAATGGCAATGGCGACGATGATGAGTAATCAAGAATGAACGAGTACACAAAATACGAGCACGCGAGGATAATAGGCGCAAGGGCACTGCAGATTTCTATGGGAGCTCCGCTTTTGGTTAAGCTTAATGACGAAGAGCTTAAGAGGCTTGGCTACAACACGGTTGAGATAGCAAAGCTCGAGTTCAGGCAGGGGCTGATACCAATTTCAATCAAGAAGCCATTTCCCGGGGCAGTAAAGAAGGACACATCGGCAAAGCCATTTGATCAGACGAAGCTCGAGTAATAAAAATGGGAAGAATAAAGACACTGATGGTTAAGAGAATCGCGCAAAAGCTTGTTAATGTGCACCCGCAGGAATTCACTTCAGAGTTCGGCAAGAACAAGGAATTGGTTGAAAAATACACAAACGTTTCCACTCAAAAGCTGAGAAACCTCATCGCCGGCTACACAGCAAGGTTGGTAAAGCGGCGGATAATTCTTGAAAACCAGCCAAGAAGAAGGATTCATGAAGAGGACCTGAGCAAGTTTTATGAATAAAAGTTCACTTTCCAAACTTCTCCTTTAATTTTTTCTCAACAACAGCAGGGACAAATCCATTTACAGAGCCCTGAAACATCGCTATCTCCTTTATTATGCTCGAGCTTAAAAACGCATAGTCATCCTTTGTCATTATGAATATCGTCTCTATGTCCTTTGCAAACTCCCTGTTGAACTGGGCTCTCTGGAACTCGAACTCAAAATCAGAAATCGCCCTTAATCCCCTGACAATGACATTTGACTTCTTTTTTTTTGCGTAGTCAAGCAGCAGCCCGCTGAAATACTCAATTTCAAGCCTGCTGTTGTGGCTTTTCAGCGCTTCCCTTAGCATGCCCACCCTTTCCTGCGCCGTGAAAGTGGCATTTTTCTGCGGATTGTCCGCAACAACCACATAAAGCCTGTCAAATAGCTTAAGCGCCCTTTCAATAATGTCCATATGCCCGTTTGTTACAGGGTCAAAAGTTCCCGGGTAGACTGCGGTTCTCATTTCTGATTCAATTTTTCAATGATTTTTTCAGCCTGTTTCTCCAAATGCGCCAAATCTTTATTGTTGTCTATCACAAAATCCGAATGCCTGATCTTTTCATTGAGCGGCATCTGCATCTTTAAAATCCTTTCTATTTCGCTTTTTGAAAAATGTTTGCTTCTGGCGAAAATTTTTCTTTTATCGGCATTGACGACAATGACCTTGTCAACAAGATTTTTTGTTTTGGTTTCCAGCAACAGGGGGGCGTCAATGACTACCTTGGCATTGCCCCCGCATTGGTTCTTTATCCTTTGTATTTGATTTTTTATTTCCTTGATGATGGCCTGGTGCATTATAGAATTTAATTTTCTTGATTTTTTCTTGTCATTAAAAACAATATCGCCTAGTTTTTTTCTGTTGATATTTTTGCTGTTGTCCAGGATTTCCTTTCCGAATTCATTGATTATCCTTTTGCGAATGGGAAAATTTTTTTTAAGAATTTCGTGCCCTATCCTGTCCGCATCAATGACGGAGTAATGATGCCTGCTGAAAATTCCTGCAGCAGTGGTCTTGCCTGAGCCTATTGAGCCTGTTATGCCGAGTATCATTTCTATAGAATCTCCCCAACCTTCTGCAAATCCCTGTTTGCCAATGATGTATATATTTGAGTTGTTGCAAGGTTTTTGTGCCCTAAAAGCGACTGAATAACCCTCAAGTCAGCGCCGCCCTCCAATAAGCGAGTGGCAAAGCTATGGCGAAGCGTGTGGGGCGTTACCCTCTTGTTAATTCCTGCCATTGCAGCTGCTTTTTTGACAACCTGCTCAATGCTTCTTGCATTATAGCGCTTTCCCTCTTTTGGCGAGAACACTAATCCCTGATGCTTTCCGCCCAGCAGCAGGATCGCCTTTTCAATCTCCTGATGAAGAAACAAAATCCTATCCCTTGGGCCCTTTGTTGTCTTCAGGTGAATGGTTTTCCTTTCAAAATCAATATCATCCCAATGTATGTTCCTAATTTCATCCAACCTCATGCCGGAATAATACAGGAAAGTCAGCAACAAGCGGTGCTTTAAGTTAAATGTTGACCTAATCATGCTTTGCACTTCTTCTTTTCCGAGCACAACGGGCTTTTTTCCAGAGTTTTTTGCCAGAGGTATATTCTCAGGAAATACCTGCCCCAAAGCTTTCTCAAAGAAAAACTGGAGCGCAAAATATGCAACCCTTATCGCTGACCTGCTTTTTTCAGTGTAATTCAGCAAAAATTCCCTTGGCTCTTTTCCTGACTTTAGGAATTTCCCGACAATAGAGCTGTAAGATTTTCCAGTCCTCGGCGAATATTTTCTCAGCTTTATCTCTTCATCGAGCCTTTGCAAAAGTCTATTAACCTCTTCATCTTTATATCTCATTGTACTACTTCCCACATATAACGTGTATAACTCAATAGTATATAAAAGTTCGTAATAACTCAAAAATAGCGAATTAATCCACCATAAAGGTTGATGAATAGGAGTTATATTCAATAAAATTTCCATTTCAAGAATGACGGGGGAGTTCCGTGCTTCGCACATTTAGTCTGCTTCGCAGAAATTTATTTTATAAGTGGCAGTTTTCCGTCTCACTTTTAATTTTAATTCAGTTTAATCTCTCTTTTTTGAGGATAACCCAAATAGCAATAAACTTCTTTCCTGCCTAAAGATTCTTTAACGGTGAAATAGCAATCACCAATATTTACTCCAGTTCCCCTAATATCAAAATCTTTTGCCATCA
>JACPTD010000074.1 GCA_016192955.1 Candidatus Woesearchaeota archaeon
GAGCAGGGATTAAGAGCAATGCTAAATATTGTTTTAAAGAGATATTTTCTTCCAAAAGAGCGAAGAAATTATAAAGAAGTTATGATGCACATGGCCAAAGAGGTGGTTAAAACCTAACTTACTTTGACACACCACCAATTTTTTTATTAATCCCGGCTCTATTTCTACAAAGTTTTTGTGGCTGTCTTTTTTCATGCAATTAAAGCCTCTTAAAAAACTCTGATTTGTTCAGGTGCAAAACTATCAATATCAGAATAACTACAATTATTGTCATCAAATAATAACCGAATCCGATTGCCAAGCCGACTGCTGAAACCGCCCATATTGACGCCGCTGTTGTCAGGCCATGCACGTCATTTTTTGCCTTGAAAATTGTGCCTGCCCCCAAAAAGCCTATGCCTGTCGCAATTCCCGCAATTATTCTTGCCGCCTCGTTTGGAAGCGTCTCAATTGTCACCAATACAAAAAGCGCAGAGCCCAGGCAGACGAGCATGTGTGTCCTTACACCGGCAGGCTTATGAACAACTTCCCTCTCCAAGCCGATTAAGCCGCCTGCTGCAACTGAAAAAACCAGCCTTAGCAGTATCTCTGTATATTCTGTCATATTATGTCTTCTTTTTGTCCATTCTCAAGGGCCAATCGCCAGGGGCGTAAGTCATTGAAATCAAAGAAGCAATAAACATAATGGTAAAAAACAATACAAGGGTAAATCCCCATGTCCTTGAATTTGGAAGCACGTAAAAGGCAGAAATCAAAAAGCCGACAATGCTTGTAATCATATAGCCTCCTGACAACGGAGCTATGTTGAATTCCTTGTGATGCATAATATCAGCCTCTTTTTTAGGTCATTAACTCCTTATTATTTAAACTTAACGAATTTGAGTTTGTCTATATGTTTTCTTGCCTGCTCAATGCCTTTCACAAAATTATTCATGAACTCTTCCATCTTTTGGCAGGCAATCTGTTTTAGCTCGCCGCTTGTCATTCTGCCAGACTTGTATTCTTGGTAAATTTTGTTCAATTCATTATCGTCCTCAACAAGATGCTGCTTCATCAGCTCAAACACCATGTCCCTTTCAATAACCGCACCTAGCTTTCTATGCTCTTCAAGAGTGTCCCTGCCTCCGCTTAACGCATTCTTAATCTTCCTTTTTACTGATTTTATGTCTTCCGGCAATTCTATGCAGCTTTCTGGTTTTGACTTGCTCATTTTCATATCCCCGTCTAAAGATGAGGTGTATTTATGGTACATTGATGACGGCAAAAAGAATTTTTTTTCTTTAAATCTTCTTACTATGTCTCTTGTCAGCCTCATGTGAGGGTCCTGGTCGATTCCAACTGGAATTATGCCAGGCTTTCTTTCTTTAAATTGAGGGTACAAAATATCGGCAACTTGCGCCATTGCAGCCATTATCTTGCCAGGGTCTGCATTGCCATATATTGCCTCAAATTCGTTCAATGTTATTTTCTTCGCAAATTCATAGGCATGATTCATTACCTCCTTATTTTCTGATTGAAAATAAAAGGTAGTTTTCTTTGGATCAAGCCCTAGCGCGACATAAGCAGGAATATGAAAATCTAATGCTCTTTTTCTTGCCTCTTCCAAGCTTACGCCCCTTGCCGATGCAGCTTCTAAGTCAGCAACAAGTATGTAGGTTTCAGCTCCATGCTCCTGAAAATATTTGATGTTCTCAACAACCATTTTGTTGCCGAAATGTATTTTATCATTAGACGGCATTATTCCGCTAAGAACATAGCATGCTTTCTTGTGTTTCATTGCCTCGGCAATTATCTTCAAATCCCTGCCTGCAAAAACAATACCCCTCCTCATTATCCTGTTTGGGCTTGGAAATAATTTGGAGTCAAAAATCTCCAAACCAAAATCTTTTATTATTTTTTCATAGTCTTCCAACAAGCCTGAGCCCCACGGGTCAATGATTTTTTGCTTCATAGTTGGGTAATTTTTATCGTATTTATTTAAACTTTATCAAAACAATGTTATCAAAACGCCTCCAATCAGCATTATTATGGTTCCTATCAAAGCATTTTTTATATTTTTCTCATTAAAAAAGAAGTATCCGATAAAAATGCTGAATATCAGGCTGCTCCTCTTCAATGATATGACATAAGGCACAATTGCATAAGCCATTGCATAAGAAGCAAGGGCAATCATAAAGGCTGAGGATACGCCAAGAAAAAGGAGTGGCTTAAAATTCTGCCTTATTTCATTCAATCTTTTATTTGCATCAACAAAAAATAAAGGCAGCATCATCAATGAGATAAAAAAATAAACCAAAAAAGTGAAAAATATTGCATTGGAAGCGATTATTCCCATCTTGAACAAATTTGCTGTTATGCTCCAGATGAAAGCAACAGCAACTACATAGGAAGAGCCCTTGATTTTGAGCAATGACTTAAACGGCTCAAAAAATCCTTTCCCATTCCTAATGTTAACTATGTAAGCGCCTATGACAATCAGGGTTATGCCAATAAAGCCCGCATTGGTCGGCACCTCTTTTAACATAATGTAAGACAAAACGACTAAAAACAAAGGTGTAAGGCTAAGCATCGGCAATGAAACAGAAAGCTCGCTTACCTTCAATGCCTTCACCAGCATGTATGTGGCAGCTATCAGCATTATGCCATTTAAAGCAGCTATCCAGTAAACATCTTGGCTTATATTTTGTGGATAGCTATAGTGGAGCAAAATAAGCAGAAACGGCAAGGCAAATGCATAATGCACCCAGACTATGATGGAATTATTAACATCTTTAAGCTTTTTCATTAAGGCAAATATAACTGCATCCCCAAGCCCTGACAAAACTGAAAGAAAAACCCACAGCATTTTATTTCAAGCTATTCAAAATTTCCTTTATCGCGGCAACCCTATCATTTTTGCCGAATATTGAAGTGCCTGCGACAAACACGTTTGCGCCAGACTCAAAAGCTATTCTCGCTGTATATGGGTTTATGCCGCCGTCAACCTCGATGTCAATATCAGGTTTAAGCTGCCTTAATTCCCTGACTTTCGGCATTGTCTCAGCGATAAACTTCTGGCCAGCCCATCCAGGCTCAACTGTCATTATCAAAACCATGTCAACAATATCAAGATATTTTTTTATCCTGTCCAAAGGGGTAGCTGGCTTGATGGAAACAGCGGCTTTTGCCTTGCTCTGTTTTATGAAATTGAGTTGCTTAATGGGGTTTTTGCATGCTTCCTCATGGATTGTTATGGAATAGGCTCCTGCATCTATGAATCCTTTTATATAGGAATCGCTCGGCTCATGCACCATCAAATGCACATCAAGAGGCGCTTTTGTTTTGATTGTCTTGACAAATTTGGCATCAAATGTGGTTGGCGGCACAAATATCCCGTCCATTACATCAATATGGACCAAATCGGCGTATCTTTCAACCTCTTTTATTTCAGCATTCACCCTTGACAGGTCGGCTGACAAAATTGAAGGCGCGATTTTTATTCTTGGCATTTTTGATTGCTGCTTTAATTTTCAGAAAATAAATCTTTAACAATATTTAAAGCTATTTCCCTTTTCTTCGGAAATGCTGCTATGCTTATTTTTACATGAAAGCACTTGCCGGAATCAGTCAAGAGAAGCTTTTTCTCATTAATCCACGAGTCTTTGTCAAACCTGAGGAAAAAGTCAAGGTTTTTGTCGAGCCTTGATTCCGCTTGCTCAAGTATCCTGCCTTTCTGGCTTTCGTCCAATACGGACAAAAGGTTCCTTAAAAACTGGTTAATCAAGTTGTTTTTTGCAAGCACAACTTCAAATATCGCTATTCTCCTTTCATTAAAGCCCGCAGCACCAGTCTTTTTCAGCGCAATTTTGCTGTCTTCAAGGTTAAATGGAAAAAACTTTAAGAATGCCGATAAAACAGCCTCGCTATTTTCATGTTCGTAAGAAAAAGCCGTTAGTCTTATTAAATGAGCATATTTCATTTAATTACATTTTTTCAAGGGCGCTCATAATATTCCATATCTGCGTCCTTGTGTAAGCCTGCAGGTTCACGTCGCTGCCAATAGAGTCCAATTCGTTCAGCGCCTTGTTGACTTTTATTAATAATTCTGTCTCTTCCTTTAATGTATTGATGATCAGCTCCATCTTTGCCCTCACATTTCTGGGAACATTGGCATCTGAATGAATCTCGCTAAGGCTGCCCATCACAATGTCCAGCTCGATTATCTGCTCTGCCATTTTCATGCTAATCTTCCTTTTTTATTTTCTTGAGAATTTCAGACTGGAGCTTTGACGCCTTTTCTCTCACTTGAGCTTCCTGCTTTTCCATTGTTTTTATTCTCAATTCAAGCACTTCTTTCCTTGACTGCAAATCAGCCTTTAATTCGTTTTTGTCAGCCTCTACCATAATGCTGCCAATGATTTTATACGCCTTTTCCGCGCTTTCAAGCTCGTTCAAAGCGGATTCAGCCTCTACAAGCTGTACCTGAAACTGCTGCTTTTGGCCTAAAAAACTCTGCAGACTCTGCTCAAACATCTGCAATTGCCCGATTTTCTGCTCTGTCTCTTTGGAAACTTCCATTTTTTATTTAGTATCTTACTTTGCTTTAACCTTTGTATTCACTGTTCTTGGCTTGAAAAGTATCTTGCTTCCGCAGTAGGGGCATCTTATCCTTTTTCTTAAGTAGTCCAAAGCAACTTTTTTGTTGCAGTCAAAACATTTGTATTCTGCCATTAAGCCTCCTCTGAAGCCTGCTCCTGCTCTTCCAGATCTTCTTTTAGGATTTCAGGCTGCTCTTCAATGATTTCTGCTGTTTCCTTTGCCATTATTTTCCTTGCAACAGAATATGCCTTGCCCGTGAATTTGGCATTGCACTTTTTGCAGCTCCATATGCCGACAGCTACCCTCTTTACAGCTATTTTGTGGCAATAGGGGCACTTATGCAGCTTTCTCTGCTCAGCCTCGATTTTAGAAAATTTGAGCTTTGGCTTTCTTCCGTATCTGGCCCCAAACCTTTTTACAGAGCCAAGCTTTTCTTCAGTTTTCATTTTTAAGATGTATATTGTCCTAAATGGGGCTGCCCGGAGTTTCATTGATTAATCAAGTTTGAACCGGGGTCTTAAGGTCCCAAACCTCAAATGATAGCCAAGCTACACCACAGCTTCATGCTTTAACAAACATTAAAGTCCCATGCTTGGGCAGCTATGCCCCTCTTACTAGGGTTAATAGCCTGTTTTTAAATTTATCGATAATGGCATTTTTTCTTTACAACCTAATAAGGTATATAAACAATGCATTTTTAACTTAAAGAATGATAATCTCGCACTATGAAGCGGAACAGCTTTTGGAAGCAAAGAAAAAAGGGCTGAAAAGTACAGATATATCATTAGACCTAAATTTATCCAGAGCGAGTGTAAAGATTGAAAATGATTTTTTTATTTTTCCAGACAATCAAAAGCTTGACGAAGCGCAATTAAAAAAAATAATAAAAAATGACACAAGCTGCTTTCTGATAAAGGATAATTCTATTTTGAAAATCCAGTTATTTTCAGAGCAGACAAACAAGTTCTATAAGCTGGTGCCGACAAAAAATGCGCCAACCATTGAAATTTCCGGCATCAGGATGCATGTCACCAAAGAAATGACTCCAATGGAAGACACAAAAAAGAAAATAGGAAGCATAATGCCAATCAAGGGGGTAGTTTTAGACACGTGCATGGGGCTTGGCTATACTGCAATTCTGGCTTCGAAATACGCTGACTTTGTGTTTACATGCGAAAGAGACGAAAATGTGCTGGAGATTGCGCAGCTTAATCCCTGGTCAAGGGAATTGTTCAACAGCAAAAAAATCAGCGTCTTAAAAGCAGGCATTTTCAATGAAATAAAAATTTTCAAGAACAATATGTTTGATGCCGTAATTCATGACCCGCCGAGGTTGAGCCTGGCTACAGAGCTTTATTCCCTGGATTTTTACAAACAAATTTTCAGGGCGCTGAAAAAAAACAGCAATATTTACCATTACACAGGAAGCCCCGGAAGCAAGAACAGAAAGATAAACCTTGCAAAAAACGTTGCTGAAAGGCTGAAAACAGCCGGCTTTAAAGGCATTAAAAGGGCGCACTATGGGCTTACAGCCAGAAAATAGCAATTTTTAAATATGATTGATAAAAAGGTTATTCCATGGATTTTAATGGCTACTTAATAATGGCTGAGAATTTCTTTCTTGACAAGCAATATCTGAATTTGCTGATATCCACAATTACATTGTTCCTTGCAAGCTTTTTGGCTTGGTACATTTACTTCAAGCAATTGGCAAGGCGCGACTTGTTTGAAATACCAAAATTAAGCCTGAAGCTGAAGTTTGTAAGCGCGATAGACAGGATTATTTATTTTCTAAAATACCTGCTCATTTTCCCGATTTACTCGTTTGTCTGGTTTTTGATATTCTCATTTCTATTATTCATACTCTCGAAATCAAGGCCCATAGAGGATGTCTTATTTCTTGGCATAATAGTGGTTGCTGCCACGAGAATGAGCGCCTATGTCAGCGAGAAATTAGCTGAAGATATGGCAAAAGTGCTGCCATGGACGCTAATAGTCATCTTCCTGATGGACCCTAAAGCAGTAACATTAGACGCGGTTGCCTCCTCATTCCCTGTTTTATTAAGCCAGCTGCCAAGGGTTGCAAAATATCTTCTCTTTATCATATTTCTTGAATGGCTGCTTAGGATAGGCCATTGGGCAGTGAAATCAATTAACCCTTTAAAACAGCAATAGCCCAAGCTTTATAAACAAAACATAGCTCTAATACAAACATGGCACTAACAGAAGCCCAAAGATTTCATTTGAAGAGATTCATCAAGGAGCTTGAAAATTTTAAAGGAAGGCACACAGAGCTGGTTAGCGTTTATATCCCGCAAGACTACGACTTAAACAAGATAATAAACCATCTTGCGCAGGAGCAGGGAACAGCATCAAATATCAAATCTGCTTCTACAAGGAAAAATGTGACTGATGCTCTGGAAAGAATGATTCAGCACCTTAAATTGTTTAAAAGAACCCCGCCAAACGGATTGGCTGCATTTTCCGGGAATGTTGCCCAAAGGGAGGGCCAGCAGGATTTCAAAGTATGGAGCATTGAGCCGCCTGTCCCGTTGAAAACAAGGATTTACAGGTGCGACAAGGAATTTGTCCTTGACATTCTAAGCGACATGCTCGAATCAAAGGAAGTATATGGCCTGGTTGTGATGGACAGGAGAGACGCAAACATTGCATTATTAAAAGGAAAAACAATAATTCCATTGGTTAATACCCATTCTGAGGTGCCTGGAAAGTTTAAGGCGGGAGGCCAATCCGCCCAAAGATTCCATCGCCTTATAGAAGGCGCTGCAAAAGACCATTACAAAAAAGTCGCTGAGTACATGAAAGAAACATTCCTCAACATGGAGGGCTTGAAAGGCATCATTGTAGGTGGGCCAGGCCCGACAAAATATGATCTTGTTGAAGGAGATTTCATAACTAACGAAGTTAAGAAAAAAATAATTGCCATAAAGGATTTGAGCTATACTGGTGAATTCGGATTGGAAGAGCTGCTTGAGAAAAGCCATGACGTGCTTGCCGAAGAGGAAGTTATGGAAGAAAAGAAGATTGTGGGCAGGTTTCTTGAAATGCTTGCCACAAGGCAGAACATGGCTGCTTATGGGGAAAATGATGTCATGAGCAAAGTCAAGATGGGCGTTGTTGACATATTGCTCCTGTCGGACAGCTTAAGCGATGAAAAAATTGAGGAGTTTGAGAAAGCAGCCCAGCCAGTAGGCACAAACATCAGGATTATCTCAACGCAAACAAGAGAAGGCGCCCAATTGCGTGATTTGGGAAAAGTGGCTGCTATCTTGAGGTATGAGGTGCATACATAAAAAGAAATATAAATAGCAACATCGTTTAACAAGAAACATGAAGGAAGAAATCAAAAAGTGGATTAAATTAGCAAAAGAGGATTTTGAAACTGCAAAAGCTAATCTTAAGATTAAGAAGTATCGATTTGCGTCATATTTGTGCCAGCAAGCAACTGAAAAGGCTCTGAAAGCTCTACTGCTTAAAAAAACAGGGAAAATAATAAAAATACATGATTTGGTTGAATTGGAGAAAAAAGTAGAAATTGAAGAAAATTTTTTAGATTCTCTGGACAGGCTTACCCACACATATGTAGAATCCCGGTATCCCGACATTCCGCAGGGAAAATATACCTTGAATGAAACCAAAGAAGACGTCAAAACTGCCAAGGAAATAATAAAATGGGTAAAGGACAACATCTAGAGCGCTTAAAACAATTTAAGGAGAGGTTATCTAGAGATATCCCTATAGAAAAGATGTATTTATTCGGATCTCGTGCTGCAGGCAAGCCAAATAGATGGAGTGATTTTGATTTGCTTATCGTAAGTCCAGAATTTAGGAAGAAAAAATTTAGGTACAGGGCTCTTGGTTTTTGGAAATATTGGGATTTGGATTACCCTGTTGACTTTCTCTGCTATACCCCAGAAGAATTCAGCAAGCTGAAAAAGCAGATTACAATAGTTAGAGAAGCTGTTAAAGAAGGAATTGAGATAATATAGCAGCGAAATAAGGGTTATCTCAACTCAAACAAGAGAAGGCGCCCAATTGCGTGATTTGGGAAAAGTGGCAGCTATATTGAGGTATGAAGTGCATGGGTAAAATGTCATCCCTAATCATCGAAGCATTCCAGCAGCTTTATCCTGAAAAAGAGCTTAAATATTCCGTTTCATTAAAATACTCGAGGAAATTCAAGCCGTACAATGCAAATGTAAAATTATATGGAAACAGCTTGACCTTTAACCTAAGCAAAGAATGGAAAAAGATAAGCAAGGAAATACAAATTGGATTGGTTCAGGAGTTGCTGGTTAAGATATTAAAAGACAAAAAGAAAACAATGAACATGGAGCTTTACAGCGCCTTCTTAAAAAACATCCATATAGCAGTCCCAAAGACCAAAACAGACAAAATTCTTGAAGCATCATTCAACAGGGTTAATGAAGCCTACTTTAATGGAATGCTTGACAAGCCAAATCTGGAGTGGGGAAATTCATCAACATCAAAGCTTGGCTCATACGAGTACGGCAGCGATACAATTACAATAAGCACTATTTTTAAAAATGAAAAACAAGAGCTTTTGGATTATGTCATGCACCACGAGATGCTTCACAAAAAGTTCAAGTTTCAAAATCAAAATGGAAGAAATCTGCATCATAGCAGTGAATTCAAAAAAATGGAAATTAAATTTGAAAACAGGGGTTTGATTGAGAAGGAAATATCAGGGCTTGCAAGAAAGCACAGGCTCGGGTTAAGGGCAATTTTGTCATTTTAATTAAAAAAGTTTAAATACGTATCAAATAAACCTATAGCAAGGTGGTTGAATGAGCGACAAGTTTCTGCCATTGGCTGCAATGGAAAAGCTGCTCAAGCAGGGCGGCGCTGAAAGAGTTTCTGACAAGGCAAAGGTTGCTTTGAAGAGCGCATTAGAGGATATAGCCAATGAAATCGCCTCTAAATCAATAAAGCTTGCTGTCCATGCCGGAAGAAAAACGGTAAAGGCTGAGGACATCAAGCTGGCTGTTAAGGAATAGCATTCTGGGCAATTTTAAGCAAAATCTTTATAAACCACTCTGTTATTTCATTGAATCTTAATCTAAAAAAGGTTTCAAGGTGAATTAAATCGCAGATACAAAGACGGTTGCAGCCAACAATGTGCAGAAAGGCAGCTTCATAATCATGGAAGGGGCTGCCTGCAAGGTTGTTGATGTTGAAATCTCAAAGCCGGGCAAGCACGGACATTCAAAAGTGAGGATTTCAGCAGTTGGCTTGACTGACGACAAAAAAAGGATAGCTGTTATGCCCGGGCATGACAATGTTGAAGTGCCTATAATTGAGAAAAGATCAGCCCAAGTCCTGTCAGTCCAAAACGAAGTTGCAAATGTCATGGACTCGGAAACCTACGAGACATTTGACTTGAAGATTCCAGAGGAGCTTAAAGGGCAGGTTGCTGAAGGCTCTTCTGTGCTTTATTGGACGATTTTGGATGAAAAAGTGATAAAACAAGTGAAAGGAAGTGATTAAATGGTCAAACAAAAAAAATCACGGATTTTTAAGCTTAACCAAAAAAACACTTGGGGTGTTTATTTTGGTTAAGTTCCCAGAAGCTGAAATAAGAAAGTTCAGGAATGTGTTTGTATGCAGGAAATGCAAGACGAAAATTAAGGCTCCCAACATGAAGATAATACAGGGCAAGGTTTCCTGCAGGCGCTGCGGAGGAAAGGCGTTCAAGGCAGTAAGGAAGAAGTAAATTAAAAATGGTTGATTTTCAAACAATTTCTGCTGTTGTTTTTCTTGTCATTCTGACAATCTTTGTTTATTTAAACAGGAAAAGCCTTGAGACTAAGCAGATTATTCCGCATGTCCTTTATTTCTCAATGTACAAGACCACTTGGGGATTACGGCTGATGGATTCTGTTGCCAGAAGATTTAGAAGACTCGTGCTTTATACCGGCTATCTTGGGATTTTGGTTGGATTTTTAGGCATGGCTTTAATCAGTTATGGGCTGGTAAGCAACATTTATGTTTTATTTACGCAGCCAGAAGCTGCTCCTGGAGTTGGATTGGTGCTGCCTTTCAAAGCCAAAGGGATTTTCTTTGTGCCATTCTTTTACTGGATAATCTCGATCTTTGTCATTGCAGTCGTGCATGAGTTCGCGCATGGATTGATTGCAAGGGCCCATAATCTCAAAGTCAAGTCAAGCGGGTTTGCGTTTCTTGGATTGGTTGTCCCAATAATCCCTGCCGCTTTTGTTGAGCCTGACGAAAAAGAACTAAAAAAAAGGTCTCATAAGGAGCAGCTAAGCGTATTCGCAGCAGGGCCATTCTCCAACATTGTGTTTGCATTCCTGTTTTTGGGAATTGCCTCTTTTATCCTTGCGCCGATGGCTAATGCGGTAATCGAGCCGAATGGCGTTAAAATAACTGATTATGTCAAGGAAAAAGGGCCTTTTCCTGCTGAAAGCTCAGGCATAAAGGTTGGAGAGGTAATACAGCAGATTGACGAAAAACCCACTCCTTATGTTAACAATCTGTCTATGGCGTTAAAAGCAAAAAAGCCGAATGAGGTTGTTGCGATAAAAACAGACAGGGCTTCTTATGAAATAAGGCTTGCAAAAAACCCAGAAAATGAAAGCCTTGCATACATTGGGGCTTATCTTGAGCAAAGCACGAAGATAAAGGACGATGTTAAAGCAGGATTTGGAGAGTTCCTGCCAAAAGCCTTGATGTGGGTTTATGGGTTGTTTGTTATTCTGGTTGTCTTGAATTTAGGCATTGGATTGTTTAATTTAGTTCCAATAGGCCCATTAGACGGGGGCA
>JACPTD010000107.1 GCA_016192955.1 Candidatus Woesearchaeota archaeon
ACCACTTAGGACACTTAATCAGAATATGCTGATAAAACTTAAAGAAATTGAAGAATATTGGAAATATTTGGATGATTTGATATGGGGCGACAAGGGAAATTGGCAAGAAGACTCAATAGTAAATATTTACGCTAAACTTTCCTTCCTGTTAGACCGGGCAAATACAGATGATGAAATAAGCGCTTTCACAGGCGTATCTTTGGATTATCCGCAAAAGAAGATGAATGTAGGCACAGATGATGACATACTCATAACCCAAATTGGGCTGAAAGAAAGAACTTTGGCTTATATCGAGCCTGACGGAGAAGTAATTGAGGAAAAACTGTTGGTAGTAGGTTACAATAATTGGGAATTAATCACAAGATTATGGAATGACCAATTTAGGGATTGGAGCATTGAAGTTGAAGGGAAAAGGGCGCTTTTTGGTGGGGTAGTAGAAGAAGTAATAAAATTGAATAACCGCTTTAGTGAGTATATTCAAGAATGCAGAGAAAGAGAAAATAAGTTCCACGGAGAATGGTTAAGTCCAGCTAAGGACAAGCTTGATAAGTTAGCAGGTTACAGGGGAGAATTGGAGAATATAAGGCCTAAAAATATCAGGTTTTATCATACTTATAAAATCATAGCTCCTGCAATCAAGAATCCTTACTATGATCCAACTCCAAAACCAAACCCTTCATATGATCCTAGGGATATTAGGTGTAAACCTGAAATAGAAAATTATCCTCTTGGTCCTCGAGTTAAAAATCCACAATATGATCCTAAAAATATAGTTTGTCAGGAAACGCTCACCCCTGATCCAGACGACATAAGGTCAAAACCTATCTTATATTTTAAGGATTATGTAAAGTATAATCCCAAATATATCCACTTCAAAAGGCCAGATGAAGTTGAAGCGGGATTGGATGAAAATGGTTTTCCCTTGGAGGTTTATCAAGACGATGATGGCAAATGGAAGGTCTTGCTCGATAAATGGTGGACAGAAATAGCCTCCAATGAATGGCAGACTTTGTTAATTACCACAAAAAAAACCGTTTCCAATCCTACAGGTGAGTTTGAATATCCTGCTGGCTCTGGAATCAAGTACAAGGGCAAAGGAAGTGATGGGGGCGCTGAGATATGGCAGGCAAAAGTGAATAATGGAGTTGCTCATGGAATCAGGGAAGTGCCTGAAATTTTTGTAAGGGATTTGGATATATTAGAAGCTGCTACCTACATCTATAATGAGTTTGATGCCTATAGAGACGATTTTAGAGACAAAAGATACCACAAGCACAGCAAAACTACTACAGATTATATCTTAGCTATTGAAGGAATTTCTACTATACTGACTGAAAAAAAGGTTTCAGAGTTAGGAGGTACGGGTGGTATCACTGCAGAGGATTATAAAAGATTTAGTAAGCTGCCCTTCAGGGTTTTAGAGACAGGGGCACATATACCAAAAGAAGAGATACCATTTAGTTTTCAGCCAATGCGGAATTATATAACTGCACATCCAAGCATGTTCATGAATGTCCCAGAGGATGAAAGAAGGATTACAAGAGAGTACCAAATGAAATTAAACCCCCCAGAAGGTAGCTTTTTGCCTTATGGCATAGAAGAAGGAATTAGACAACCAACACATTTAAACCCAGGATTTGATAGAAGAGGATTAAAAGCAGTGACTTATAAGGTAGAGGATAATTTTATACACTGGGGTAGAATGTACTATTATGAAGACACAAGGGGCATAAATAAATGGTCTGAAAATCCTTTCCCTGCAGTTTCTACAAGGGGATTGGCAAAATGGATTATATACAGATATATAAAGGATTTGAATTGGGATGATGCCAAGAAAGAAGCCAGAAACCGCGAACCTGGCTATGATTACGGGATTAGAAGACCTCTTTTAGGAGGCGATTTTATAACAGATCCTTTAGGCGCATCAGATCTTGTATCTGCAAAAAGCCCATTAGGGGAAAAACCGGAAGGTCCACTCTGAGACAAAAACAAACCCTTTCACAGACATATTCAGCCAAGGTTAATTACACTTTCCACCAGATTATAGCATTTTTTCCCAATCAGCCTTTCCTTTTCTTCCTTATCCTTTTATTCCAGCAGCCATTTCCATAAAGGGATGAATTTTATTTTTTTATTTTCAACTTTTTGCCAACCTTCCTTATCCTCGGTTATAACAAGCAGATTATTGCATTTAAGCTCCTTGCTGGCTTTAAGCAGAGCTTTTATCTCTCTTTTTCTTGTATCATAATCACTTACATCATAACATGCTTGAATGAGCTGCTTCACTTTTAGTCCTTCATTAATAATAAAGTCAACTTCCTCCTTTTGCTGGTTTCTCCAGTAGAATATTTCTTGTTTTGGGATTCTAGCCAATCTCCTCTTTAATTCCAAAAAAATAAGGTTTTCATACAGCCTTCCTAGATTTTTTGAAAATTTTGACGAAAGCGCTGTAATAAACCCATTATCAACAAAATAGATTTTTCTTGGGTACTGCAATTGGTCTTTAATTTTAAAAGAAAACAAAGGAAGACCATATAAGAAATAGGAATTCTCAATATAAGACAAATAGCTCTGCACAGTTCCCTTACCAACTTCAAAGCTAAGACTTTTTAAAGTGTTATATAACTTGCTTATTGAATAAGAAGTGGAATTGAGCAAAAGATTCAACAATGCCTTCAAGCTTTCTTCATTTCTTATTTTAAATCTTTCAATAATATCTCTCCTAATCACTGTATTGTAATAATTATGGATTATATCAATTTTACTAGCATCACGTGCTAAAGCAACTTCAGGCATTCCGCCAAACTCTAGATACCCATTAAAAGCATTAATTGCCTTAGCTTTTTCGTTTTCTGAGTGATCTATTTTTTTAAAATCGACATTTACATCACCGAATTTTAGATATTCCTTAAAACTCAAAGAGAAAACTTTTACCTCAAGAAATCTTCCTCTTAGCTCTGTTGGTATTTCTTTGCTTGACATTTTGGAGGAAGATCCTGTAACAAAAATCCTTATTTCTTCGTTATCGTAAATTCTTCTTAACCATTTGCTCCATTCTGGGATGTTGTGTATCTCATCCAAAAAAAGAAACTCTATATTATTGTACGTTTGCTTTATAGTAGGAAGAAGGTTTGTTAAAAACTCTGTTTTTAGTGGTATCCTCTCGTCCTCAAAATTAATATATATAACTTGACTTTTGCTTATTTCTTTCAATAACCCCTGAATGAGGTGAAAAAGCAGGTAAGTCTTTCCTGTCCTTCTAAAGCCCGTAATTACTATTATTTTTCTTGGTTTTACATCTATATAATCATATAAGTCGGTTTCTCTGTCAATTACTTTTGGCAATATTTTTTCCTTCCACTCATTTAAAATCGTTCTATTAATTTCTGGCATAGTACAATTTTCATGATTATTGTACTATATAAATGTTTCTAATTTTCCAACCAGCCACTTCCATAAGGGCAAATATTTTATTTTTCTCTTTATGCCAAACCACTCTTCTTGTCTTTCTCCTCCCATATCTTCGGTTATAACAAGCAGATTATTGCATTTAAGCTCATTGCCGGCTTTAAGCAGAGCTTTTATCTCTCTTTTTCTTGCCTTAATATCATCTGCATTATAACATACTTATATAAGCTCTTTTTTTAGGAAATTTGGATTTGCTTAATTAAAAATCCCAATCACAGCAGGCTGCGGGGATTTTTAAGCCTCAAATTGAGTTGAAATATCGCAGCAAGCTGCTGAGTATTAACCCAATTTGAGCAATCAATAAACGATAACTATTTATAGGAATCTTTACATTATGCATATTCAATTTACTAGCTAAAATAATATGAAACAAGAAGTCAAAAGATGGATGAAGCAAGCTAATGAAGAATTAGATACTGCAAAGATTAATTTTGAAGCAAAGAAATACTTCTCAGCAGCTTTTTGGTGTCAACAATCTGTGGAAAAAGCGTTTAAAGCTCTTTTAATATATAAAACTAACAAATTTCCTAAAATTCATGATTTGACAAAATTGGCTAAATTAAATGAAGCTCCTCTTAATATTTTGGAATTATGTGCTAAAATAAATCCAGCTTACACAGTTTCTCGTTATCCAGACTCACCTAAAAAGTATACGAGGAAAGAATGCAAGCAGATTATAAGCTATTGTCAAGAGGTATTGAAATGGATAAAAAAAAATCTAAACTCATAAATGAGCTTAAGAAATTTAAAAGACAAAACAACATAGAAAAAATGTACTTATTCGGATCAAGGGTTTCTGGAAGAACACATAAATGGAGTGATGTGGACCTTATTGTAGTGTCCAAAATATTTAGAGGCAAGAACATCACCAACCGATCTTCAGACCTTTATATGAAATGGGACCTTAACTATCCAGTTGATTTTCTTTGCTATGCTCCAGAAGAATTTAACAAATTAAAAAAGCAAATTACAATTGTTAGAGAAGCTATAATAAATGGTGTAGAGATTTAATGATGAAGTTAATATCAAATTTAAGGTTTATAAAAACCCATTTAGAGATGTAATGAGTCAATAAAAAAATTCTTCCTAGCTTTTCCAATTAAAATCGCCTCGCCGAGTAAACGCTGCCAAGTTCAGAATAGCCAAATTCTGTTTTTGATTAATGTTAAACTTTTAGTTTTACCAAAAGTTTTATGTATCAGTTATTATAGAGAGCTTTGAAAAAAGTGGTTTTTTATGTAAAAATTATTTTTCTCTGACTTAAAAACAGAAAAAGAATTCTGCTTCTTGTTTTTCTCTCAGTTTTTGTTGTCTGCTCGCCTTATTTTCCACTAATTGTTTATAGCTACCGCTAGCTTCTTTCTCTCAAGTGTAACAAGCCGGTACAAATTGTAAGCGAAGCATTTGAACACTTCTTTGATGCGTACTCTTTCAAGTCTTTTTACAAGTGTTCTTCCTCCATTGAAAACTCTTTTTATAACGCCAAATGGTCTTTCACCCGGTGCCCTTATTCTGCTAATCATCCTTTTTTTATTTTGTATCCCTTTTCATCCAACTGTCTCTGAAGCTCATTCCAGATTTCACCACCAATCCGTTTTTCTTTTAGTTTATCTCTAATCTTCCAGATAGTTGTGAAGTCAGGTATAATTTCTGGGAAGCCCAGAAAATTTCTGAAAGATAATCTGTCATGGCATTGAAATTCAAGCTCAGGGTCAGATAAGCCATACCATCCCTGCAAGAGCATAGAGCGGACAATTATCAACTCATCTGTATGCGGCCTTCCAACTTCTTTTTCATTGCCATGAAAAATCTTGCTTACCAAAGGCACAAATGGTTTCCACTCAATCTGTTCTTTCATTAATTCCAGCCTGTCGCCCAATCCTTTGACTTTCTCGTATTGTTCCTTTAAGATAAATTGGTTAAAGCTCATAAATTACACCTCCTGTTTTTTGGGTTTATAGGCGACAAACCAGTATTTATATCTTTTGTTTTCGACTAGAAATAAATGCCAGAAAGATTATTAAACACGAGGTTTTTCAAAACTCTCTATAATTTTGGTATTAAAGGTATATAGTGGTGTATAGAATTACCCCAACTCACTAAACTCCATAACAGCCTCTTCTTTTTTATTTAAAGTATTCTTAACCACATCCTCAAAATTAGGGACAGCTATCGGGGTCACGAACTTTGCAAAATTGCTTGTTATCAAAGCCTCGCCAATGTCCAGAGAGGCTATTGTCCTGTCGTCATCGCTTAAATCCTGAGAGGCGCTTTCAATTATTGCCTGCCTTTCAGGCTTCATCTCAATGCCCAAAACAATTTTTGTGTTCATATTTGCCAGTATTTCTCGTGGAATCAATGAGGGCAATTGCGTGATTGCAGTCAGCCCGACTTTAAACTTTCTTCCCTCTCTTGCAATTGTCGAGAATATGTTCGGCCCTGCCTCCAGCACCTCCTTTCCCAAAACTCTTGGCGCTTCTTCAAGGACAATTGAAATAACGGGCTTTGATGCCAAAATGCCGTTAGACTTGTAAAACTTATACTTGTTGAAAATCTCATGGGCTATCAGGCTGCCTGCCAGCAATTCAACCGCCCCTGAAAAATTTGATGTGTCAATGATCACTATTCTTCCTTCTTCAAGGTGCCTGCATATGTCATTTATTGTTGCAAAGCCTGAATTAAGCTGGAATATCCCGTTGCAGAACAACTGGCTGTTTGCAAATTCCAAATCAAGCAGATAAAGCAGCCTTCTCTTGACAACAGCCATTGTATCATCCTTAAAAACCCTGCCAATCCTGAGCTCTTTCTCCAGGATTATTGCCTCAATCCATTTGTCTCCAAAGTCCTTGTAGTAAAGGTTCAAGCATTGCCTTTGCGCATCGCTGAAATCAACAACGCCTTCAAAATGAAACGGCTTTATAATATCCAAGCTTATTCTCAATGTGTTTGTCCCTATAGGAGCATTTTTGGAGGTAAAGTAGATGATATTCTCGTTGTTTGGATGGTCCTTTAGCCCAATCCTGTTTCTTCCATAATATTCATCATGCGGGTCCAAAACCAGAATGCCGTAGCCTCTTCCTGCAGCATTCCACAGCAAGTTTGAAACCAAGACGCTTTTGCCTCTTCCAGTCGTGCCTGCTATCAGTATGTGGTGCGAAAATACCTTTTCCCCGTCAAGATAGATTGGAACATCAAGAAGCTTGGAGCCGCTTCTCAAATTGCCTAAAAACAAAGGATTCTTCGGCTTTGACAAAAACCCCAAGTCGTTCTCTTTAATTTCCCTGACTTCTGAAAAAAACACAGGCAATGACTTGCTGACAAAGGCATTTTTGTCTTTTATAGTCACTAAGCTTTTCATCATTGCAAGCATATAATTCCTCAAGTTTGCGTCAAAAAGCTCAAAATCAGCATTTTCCTCAAGCCTCATTCCAGAAATCATCTCGAGATTCTGCTGCGATATCTGGCTTCCGTAAACAAGGTCATAAACCTGAAGCAGTATTTTTCCATCATTTGAGTCAGCGACAAGCAGCTCGCCTATTTCAATGCTCTGTCCGGATTTCTGCCTCGCCACTATCTTTCCAAACTCTCCAGAAATAACCTGCCCCTTTATCAATATACCACCATAAAATGAAGAATAAATTGTTTTATATAAATTTTGGTATTATTGCCGCGTAATGCAGAATGGTATTAGCTAAAAATTTTTGCTCCGACGAGACATGAAAAAATCTTCAAAAATCTGTCTCGACGACAGCTAATTTTAATCTGCATCACCTAGTACTTTTTACAATAAAGTTTAAATACTTCTTTGTAATATGCAGATTAATGAAGATTAAGCTTTGGGCGGCATCTCTTTTCACATTGGGCATACTTTTCTCTTTTGTATTTTCGATAATCCTCGCAGTTGCGTTTTTTTTAAACTTAATTTCTATTTGGCTGATGATTTTTTTGACGATATTTATTCATTTCATCTTATGGCTAGTCAGCCCTTACATATCGGATTGGATTTATAAATGGTTTTACCAAACAAGATTTTACACTTATGAAGAAATCTCCAATCACGCTTATGCCAAGTTTCTGAAAAAAGTATGCAACGAGCATAATATAAGATTCCCAAAAATTGGGATTATCCAAGACCAAAACCCAACAGCATTTACTTATGGCTCTGCTTCATTCAATGCTAGGATAATATTGACAGAAGGCCTTTTTAAGTTTCTGGATGAAAAGGAGCTTGAAGCAGTCATTGCCCATGAAACAGGCCATATAGTCAATAAGGATTTTATTTTAATGACCATAGCCTCTACTTTGCTCAGCCTATTATACCAGTTTTATACGATTTTTGCCAAAAACAGGACCCATAGGGACAGTAACAGCAAGGAGGACAAGCTGGCAGCTATTGGGCTGATTTCGTTTGCATTCTATTTTATAGGCACTTACCTTCTCATGTTCCTCAGCAGGACCAGAGAGTACTATGCGGATGAGTTTGCCGTCAGGCAGGTTAAGGATCCAAACCTTCTGTCAAGCGCACTTATGAAGATTGCGTATGGCATAGCCGCAGTTCCCGATGACGAGAAGACAGCAAGGATATTAAACAGCACAAGGGCAATAGGCATATTTGACTTCAAGGCAGCTAATGAAGTGAGCCTTATAAGGGAAAACTCAAAAAAGCAAAAAGGAATGCTGGAGCGGGCATTGGCATTTGACTTCATCAGCCCCTGGGCAATGCTGCTGCAATTAAAGTCCACCCACCCGCTGGTTGGAAGAAGGATAAAAAGACTGAGCTCCATGACTGACAAGCCAATGTTTGACTTTAGCGGCATCCTAAGCATGGGAATTGACAAGAGGAGGATTTGGCTCAATTTTCTTAAAGATGCCTTCATCAAATATATTTACATTGTGATAATCCTTTTTTATTTAGCCTATACCCTGATTTTTTCCAGTTTGCTGGAAGAAGGGGAAAGTGTTGAGGTTTTCTCAATTTTAAGCGCTCCAATGTTGTTGTTAGCAACAGTTTTTTATCTTCTCCTGGTGATTGCCTTCTATACTGCCCCTATTATAAGGACGTGGTACATGTACCCCAAAAAAAATTTTGAGAAAGCCTCGGTCCTGGATTGCATGGCTGATATCTACGCATCCCCGGTAAGAGGAAGGCCTATTGAAATGTCAGGCAGTGCAATTGGCAGGGGCCATGCAGGATTTATTTTTGGCGAGGATATGATGTTTAGGGACAAATCCGGAATTATTTACCTGAACTACGAGAGCCCTATACCGATTCTTGGAAACTTGTATTTTGGGTGGAAAAAAGTTGAAAAGCTGCTCAACGAGCCTGCTTCAATCAAAGGATGGTTTGTAAGAGGGGTATCTCACCATGTTGAGCTTTACAGGTTTAATACATCCAAAGCAACAATAAAAAGCTATGTAAGGATGTGGTCAATCATAGGCCAGTACCTGCTTATCGTGTTTGTTGCATTCATGCTGTATCTGGCATTCTAGCGTATGCCATATTCGCTATTTTAGCAGAACATTCTGATACCAAAACATAGTTTATGGAAATATTCCTTGTAAAACAGAATATTTAAATATTCAACAAAAAACTGGTGTTAATTGGGGGTTACAGATGAAGATTCTATTCGCTGTTGTGGTTTTAATTGCCATATTTTCAGCTTTGTTCTTATCAGGGTGCAAGCAGCCGCCTGATATAATTTCTGCAGGGGCTATTAAGTCATGCAAAATAGATTCTGACTGCATTATTGTTGATTCCCTTAAATGCGACTGCAACTGCAAGGAAGCAATAGCAAAGGAGGATTTAGAGTTCTGGAATGAGCAGATTGCCCTGCACGCCAATGATGCTTGCGAGTTTGAATGCGGCGCTTGCGATGATAATGAAGTTACAGAAGCAAGATGCTTTGTAAATATTTGCGAAAAAGCATATCCTGAGTATGTTCCAGATGAAAGGGTTTATGGAATGCCTATTGAGGATAAGATTGAACGGCCATTGCCCCATCCAATAGGTGACAATGCTGTGCCAGCAAACATCAATCCTCCTGAAGCAGCCAACATACCTTCACTTCCGCCATTGCCAATTCCAGGAGGGGCTGGAGGATGAAAAGAGCAATTTTTGCAATAATTGCAATTCTTTTTTTGTTTAGCTTTGCAAATGTTTCTTTTGCTGCATACGCTTTTGGCGCGCAAGGAGGCAAAGGTACTGACGGTTCAAATTCATATCCTGCAAGCTCAAAAAACATAGGAAACTGGCCACTGAAAGCGCAGGACATGTGCATAAAGGCGCAGGACAATGCATTAAAAAAATGCGAAGAGTTTGCAAAAGGCTATGATCCAGGGGGATGGTGGATAGACAGGAGCATAATTGCTAAGACATCTTCAGGAAAGCCTTATCAGGGCAAGGATATTAATGTCAATATTGAAGACTTAATAATCGGAAAGTGGGACTGCCCGCCTCACAACCTTCTTGTTGATGACAATGGAAATTACATTGAGCAGTTAAAGATATATCCTGAGCATATTGATTACAATAATTACGAGAAAAAAGGCACTGATGAGGAAGATGTGGAAATAGTATGCAGCTTCAGCTGCCATGCATGGCCATGCCCAACAGCAAATGACCTGAACCCTAAATCTGACTGCACTGATTTTGAATTTATTGACAAAAATGGCGATGGCAAAGATGATAAGACTGGAAAAGCAGCTGATGAATTTGCCAAGGGAAAGGTAGAGGGAAAGCTTGGAATGAATGAATTATGCGAATGGAAGCCAGGTTGTACGCTTTATGGCTATTCAAAAAATCTGATAAAGGGAAAGAATGAAGGCCAGTATTTCCTCAGGGTTTGCGCTGAGTGCAGCTGCCCATGGCTTGTTTTAGAGCCCACATATGATCCAGGTTCATACACTCCTTTGGAATATGACCCATTTAAGGATTTGGATGATGCAGGCAAAACATCAGAAAAGATAAGGATTGCCGGCCCAGAAATGACATTCGATTCAGCGGCATACACACTTGCAGGCGCTATGCAAATAACAGTTCACGACGATGCTGTCAACAACGATGCAAATTCCAAAGAGATTGTTGGTGTTAGGATCTCAAGCTCCAGCAACCCAAATGGCAGGATTTATGAATTAACTGAAACTGCCCCGGATTCCGGCATTTTTACATTAACCTCAAAAGTCAGGGATTTCATAAATAAGCAGGGAATTATAGCATTGCACTATACTTATTACAATGCTTCAGGGCATCAAAAAATATTATCTTCTTCAGTTGAAGTAAGGGAATCAACAACAGAATCTGGAACTAAAGCCAAAATACCAACTACTGCAGCAAAAAAAGAAAACAACAAGGATGCTCCCTTTGCTGACTATAGAAAGGGCACAATAATGGTAAACCATAACTTAAGAAAGGGCTGGAACATGATACAGGCAAAAAACTGGGTTGATTTAGGGAGCTGCAAGGGCAAGCTGTGGGGGGGCTATATATTTTCTCCTGTTGGCAACCAATACTTTGGCGGGCAGATGTCCGGGAACCAGCTTGATTTCACAAAAGATGCTGCAAAAATGAAAAATGAGGCGGGCAAGGATGCTTACTATCATTTAAGCAATCATGGCGGTGCCTTTGTTTATGCGTATGAAGACTGCGACATGACAATTGAGCTGCACGACAATCCTGGAAATTTTGTATTGGGCAAGGGATGGAACTTTTTCACTTTCCAGCCGCATATGGTTGGAAAGAGCCTTGGCGAGGCTTTGGGGCATTGCAGGTATTCTAGCTTCATAGCCTTTAATGCATGGAATCCAGATGAGCAGAACTGGTTCTGGGAGCAAAACAACTTCCTCAAAGGGCCATTTTCAAATTATGAAGGGCTTGACGACACTGCTGAAATCGAGGAAAAGGCAGTTGGTGCAAGCTACATAATTTATGTTCCTGAAGCATGCTCTCTTGCGCCATTAAGTCTTAGCGTTATAGTGGCTGATGAAGAGATTTCTGAAGAGGATTTTGAGCTGATTGCCTCTCCTGATATGTCAGTTTCAACAAAATCGGATGAGGAAAAGGAAAAAATGCTTAGCCAAGCAAAGCAACAATTTAATTTGAGCAAGACTGCGTGCATTGAAATTGATAAAGGGAAGCAAGTGCTAGTCACAACAACAAAAAATACAACAAAAAAGAATCAATGCGATGATGGCGATCCAAAAACAAAGGATGCATGCGAGACCATTATAGATGTAAATCTAAGGGCAGAAGGAAGATGCTTGCATATTTGGCATGAAAAGATACCTTGTGAATATGGCAACCAATATCCAAAGATAAAAGGGGAGCGAAGTGGTCACAATTGCCCTAGTCGTGGGGTCGGTTCAGTGTGTATTTGGTGGTGGCTGCCTCTTGAAAAAAGGGTGTGCGGTTACTTTAAAAGGGGGAAACCGTGTGATGCCTCTATTCCGGCTGAATATCTCGGTTCCACCGAAACTGTACTCGGTCCTCCTTGGTGTTCAAAAGGATGAAGATGATTTTTAGGCGGTTTTATGGTAAAATCGTAAATAATGGAGACATAAGTCTTAACTATGGATTGTACGTCTTTCTGATGCAATTTGGGCAGAAAATAATTAGCTTTAAATAAGATAGGAGTACTCTAATCGCCATGGTGCTTCCGCTCAACCTTAAGCAGTCAAAAAAGACAATAATATTCCTAACGTGGACATTTTTGCTATTTTTCTTGCTGGGATGCAATAATGCCGCTGAAGATTCCTATGGAAAAACCTATGGCATTGACATAACCAGTCCATCTGAGCAAAAAAACCTTTCCAATTCAGCACCATTGGATGATGCCGATGTAATTGGGGCAATTGACACAGCTGAACAAAAAGGAATTGCTGGTGTAGCAGTGCTGCGCAATTATTCCATGCAAAATATTTCCAAAGAACTTGAGGGGGCGATGGAAGGAAATTTGGTTATTTTGGTAATGAGACTCAATAAAAGCAATCTTACAGTCTATTCGGTTATTCCTAAAGATATAAAATTTAACAGAAAACCAAAAACTGCTAATGTGTACTTCTTTCAGCTTCTGGATGCATCAGAAAGAGGGCTTTTTGTTGGTGGAATCCCTGGTTTGGAGTCCGCCTATGATCCGAATTTAGATGGGGAACAATTCATTCCAGACCCTGCCGGCGTTGACAAGATAGTTTCAAGCAGCGTTTCTTTTATCATAGAGTTTCCTTATTACAAGAATGCAACAGTTCTAAGAGTGATTAGAGTAGAGAAAAAGCAATTTACCATTGTCGGAGATGTTATGCTAAAATAATGGGGATCAGCAGGCTCTTAAAAATGCCAACTTCAGAATTTTTATATGCCTTCATGAAAAATTGACAATTGTCAGCGAGTTTGAAAAACTAGCTTCCCATATTTCTATTTTTGCGCAATCTTAATAAAATTGAGTATGGATTTTTGAAATAATTTTTATTATCGTGAATTGTGGTAATTAATTGAAATAAATAGTCGCAATTTACGAGATAGACAATTGCGTGTAAGATAATAAATCAACGCAATTGTCTATATTGAACGTGCCTTATTGTCATCCTAAAAAATCAAAGATTTTTGGGAACTTCAAAATCGAAATTTTGAAGGAAGGCAAGAAGCGCAGATAACATTTCACAATCACTCAGCTTTCTGGGGCAGGAGGCTTTTTTTTCTTGCAAACCAATAAACAAAGATTACTGAGAGTAAAGTTGTTCCAAGCATTATAAGCAATTGGATATGCCATTCAATGTGCTCACCGACTGACGTGCTGAGTACAGTGGCTATTGTGTTTGGCACAATGAATGCAGTGCCGACAACAGCCATCCAGACTGCCAAAAGCGACATCCTGTTGTTCAATATTGTTAACTGGTTGTTGTAAATGCTTTGCAGCACCTCCAAACCGGAAGCCAGCACAGTTGACATCTGCTCGCTTATTGAAATCTGCCTTGTCAGGTCAGTGCTCAGCATGCCTATTTTCTGCAGTATGATTGGGTCGTCTGTCACCATTTCGGCATCCCCGTACCTTAAGTAATGCACCACATCCAATGTTGCCCATAAAGCTTCCAAGTAAGAGATAAGCGCATGCTTCATTTTGTAAATATCATTTCCTAATTCCTGCCTTGGCGCTGAAGGCTGTATCAGGTACTTGCTTATCTCCTCTCCCTGCTCCTGTATGGACCTTATCCCGTCAAAGTTTCGTTCATTGTTCTCGTCAAGAATCCTTATCAAAACAAGAGAGATTTTGTCAATGTCATCCAGGTTTTTAGGGACTTTTTTGAAGAATGTGACAGCATATCTTGCAAACTTCACAAGCCTTGTGACATGCTCGCCGTGGATTGTGACAATCAGGTTGTTCTTCATTAAAATTATGAGCTTGTTTATCTCAACCTCTAGTGCCCTTACCCTGACAGCCGGGAGCAGCAAGCCAAGCTCCGCTGTCTGGTCGTCATACCCTGAAAACCTTTGCGCAATAAGCTCATGCACTATAGAGGGATTTAATCCAAGCATAGAGGTAATCCTGCTTCCATCCTCTTTCAAGTCTTCAACCTGCACGTTGATCCATGCAAAATCCGCGTCCTTTATCGTCTGCAGGAACTCCTCTGGCTTTCCCTCAATTTTCACAGTGCTTCCGTTTTTAAGCATTGCAACGCAGAATGTGGGGCTTACATTGTTTGATGGCGCATTCAAAGAAGTCTCGGCTTTTGCTTCCGCTTCACTCTTATGTCTCATTTTGCCTCTAACTTTACTATTTGGTCTATCTCGTCTTTTGACACCGCGCAACCGTTCAGCTTTACTCCCCATAATACGCTTTCCAGCAGGTTCTTCCTTGCGTCTGGTATTTCTGTGACATAAGTGTCCAAAATCCCGCGCTCATAGGCTATTGTCACAAGCTCTGTTGAGCGTATCGCATTTATATTCCTCACAGTGTTTTTAAATTCTTTTAAATTATTTTCGTTTATGCTTATTGATGTGCGCAGGGTTTTCCTCAGGATTTCAACAATCATCCTCGGGTTTTCTATCAGTAACCTTGTGGTTTTCTCGTCAATGGCTATGGCATCTGAATCCAGGCTGATGGCTGCCGCAATAACAGACATCTCGGCAAAATGGACTATTTTCATATAGTAATTGCCATACGCTTTAAAGATTTCATTTGCAGTTGACAGCAGCCTTGGGGTGTTCTCCCTTATGAACCCGTTGTCTACAACTTCCAAAACCCCATTCTCTATTAATTTTTCAACCTGAATTGCCTCAAACTTGAATTTTTTTGTTTCCAGAGGCTTGTCAACCAGCTCTCTCCTGACAGGCCCTGTTATGCAGAACTTGCCGCCGAATTTTTTCCTTAAAGGCTCAAGAATCCACAAAAGGTTGTTTGTGGCAAGGCTTATGATCGGTCCCGCGTCAAAAATGATGGACTTCATTGAAACAGGCTCCTTGCTATTTTTAGCCTTTTTAGGACATTGACAGGCTCGCTGAACTGGTCTATCATGGTGGTTTTGCCGAGATAGTGCATCAGCTCCCATTGGGACATCCCAAGAACTTCAGACGCTCTTGCAGCCGAAATGCCATGCTCGCATAATTTGCATCCCTTTTTTATCTGTGCCTGGTTTATAACCTCGTGTATGTACAATTTTAATTTTTCATCTATGGTCCTGACAAAGCTAAAAATGCTTTTAACTGATTTTCTAAACTCTTCATCCTGGTTGTTTTTAAGAGAGAAGATGCAGGAATTCAGCATGCCTAAAATCTTGTTGTAGTCCAAGTCTCTCTGCTTTCTTTCAATTATCTTTGACAAGGCGTAAATCAAAACAGCAACAGAAACCGAGTCCTCATCCTGAAAAACGCTTGCGTTATGTATGACGTGGTTGCTCAGCTCTTTCATCTGGACAACATCGCTTTCTTCCTTTACCTTCAGGATTTCAGCAAAGTCTGTTAATACTGAGATTATGTCCTTCTTTATTATGTCGTGCATTTTTAGCTGTGTGCATTGTAAGAAATGCTATCTCCCGCCAATCTTTTTTTCAATTTTGATCATCAAACTATATAGCAAACCCTGCCCTATGCCAATCATAAAATTACCCCTACCATCTTGTTATAAAACCGCCTGCCAACATAAAATATTTTTTGATTTTGACCAGCCTTTTTTATAATTAAAGCATACTCATCATTCTGACGTATGTTTATAAATATTTCTTTTTGGCTATACATTATAGTTAACGTGATATTGGTATTTTTGAGCAAAATTTATGAAGATACCAATGTGGTACTCCGTTGAGCCAAGATTCATGTCAACTACTTACACAATGCTAAATTAGGTCATATCATGATAAGATGACAAAATCTGGCTAGAAAGTTTTAAATACAAGTATTCCAAAAAAAAAAAAAAAAAGGTGATTAAAGTATCATGGTAAATAAAATTGGAAGAATTAAATTGATTATTACTATTTTTTTTATTTTGTCACTTTTGGTTTCTTGTCAAAAAACTGATCAAAATCCAGACAAAAATATTGTCAACACAATAATCAAGGATTCAATTGTTTATTTTAAACCTCTAGTAGACATCTCAAGTCTAAATGGTGACGGGAATATCATAATTTCAAATTTTGATGGAGCAAACAAAAATATAATTCAAACATTTTATGTCATTCATAATATTCTATATATTTTAGACTTCTATGACATTTCTCAAAGTGGAAAAATTATATTCACAACGATAAAAGAACAAAAAGAAAAATATCCTTATTTGGATTATGATATGTTATTATGGGTAAGCGATAAAAGCGGCAATCCTATTAATATACTAACATTAAAAGATAAGCATTTGGCCCATCCTAAGATTTCTCCTGATGGCACTAAGATTACATACCTTTTAAGTAATAATGACCAAGATTTTACGGACCAACTATGGACTATGGATATCAATGGGAAGGATAATAAACTCATCATTGACAAAATAAATGAGCGTTTAGAGCAGCAGGGCTTTAATAGACTTTTTCTTATTCCAGTAGCTTGGTCAAAAGATAACTTAAAAATATATCTAGTCAGTACCTCTGATGATGAACATACCCCAGATGGATTGTATGAAATCAATGTTAATACTAAAGTTATTAAAAAAATAGAATTATCAGGAAAACAATTAGGAAGAAGTAGGTTATCATTTTCTCCTGACCACTCCCAAGTTGCTTACACTACATACCAGTTAAAAACTCCAGATAACATTCCTATAGCTAACAGCGGCCCCTTTGCAGGAGCACCCATAATACAAGAAAATCAGACACTTAAGTTTGGTTCACTTTTTACTATAAGTGTAACTAATCTTAACACGGGTAGTACAAGAGAGATATTGGAAAGTTCAAGAAATGGGTTCACTAATCTAATATGGTCAAATGACGGGACAAAAATTGCGTACACTTTATTTGATGCAGAATCAGTGAATGATTATTTAACAAGTGGACCTTTGGGGCTCTTCATTGTTGACGTAAATTCAGGAGAAATAAGCAAAGTAGTGGAAGGCAAAAAATTTAGTTGGTTGATACCTCAGGCATGGCTAGGTGATAGATTAGTTTATACTGAAAGCATTTATTCTACAAACAACGAAGGTTCTAGAGTAGTTTATACTGGAAGCAATTATTCTATAACCACTAGTTATGCGGGCAATAAAATCTCAGAAGAATTAGTGTCTATTAAAATTGACGGTTCACAAAAACAAATGATTGATTCTGTCAGCGAAGGAAAATACTTCACAGTTTTTGGTTCCTTAGATCAACCTTAATCAAAAACTTTAAAATTATTGGTTAAATAATTATAGAGAGCTTTGAATAACCTTGTTTATTAAACTTTCTTCGTGCCTTTGTATGTTTTCAGAATTTTTTGGGCGTTATGGTCTCTATTTTTATGAGATTTTATGTTTATTTTCCTTGATTTTCACATAATCTCACAGAG
>JACPTD010000087.1 GCA_016192955.1 Candidatus Woesearchaeota archaeon
CAATAAATATTCTTTTTTTCATAGCTTTGAGATGTTAACTTTATTTATTAAATTTGCGCATGCACGAAAAGAAATACCCTAAACCTTTAACTCTTCTGCGCTTTTCCTTTCAAAGTACAAGTCCCTTATGTCATGATAGACCTTGGCCTGCTCTTCAGGCTTTAGATTATTGTACATTCTCATCACCTCAATGTAATCTTTCTTGGCAGCCTCGAGGTCAAATTTCTCCAATTCCCCTCTTGCTTTATTTATGCTGTCCTGTATCGCCGGAATGCCATCAATTGCCGGCTGCGCAAAATGCTCTTCTGCATTTTCCTTTTTTGAGAACAGTCTTTTGAAGAATGAAGGCTTCTCTGTTTCCTTTATCTTCTCAATTGCGCTTTTTATCTCCTCTTCTGCCTCTATAACCTCTTTTGGCTTTTCTGCAGTTTTTTTCTCAAGCTCTTTAAACTCTAAGTCTTCCAAATCCTCATGCAAATCCATCTCTTTAAATTCTTCCGGCAGCTCAAAATCTTCCTTTGGAAGCTCCTCAAGACTTTTTGGCAGCTCAAAATTTACATCCTCATGTTCTAAATTTATTTCTTTTGGCAGCCCAATAGATTTAGGTTTTTTCCCTGTTTTTATTTTTTTTAATTGTAACTTTTTCTCTTTTGCCTGCTTGATAGTGGTTATCTTCTTTATTTGTGCTTTTTTAATTGAAACCCCCTTTTTTATTTCTTTTTTGAGAATTTTGGGCTTTTTTGCAAGCAACTCCCTTTTCTTTGAGCCTGCAATTTCTTTTTTTGGCTTTGTCTTGTTTTCCAAGCCCTCAATCAAATCGCTAAATTCCTTAACCTCTGGCAGTGTTTCAGCATCTTCAGGCTCGATTATCTCATCAAAGAATTTGGGCTTTTCCTTAAACTCTTCTTCAAAGTCTGGCGGCGGTGGAGGCAAAATCTCCTCAGACCTCAGTTTTGGCTTCAAGAAAAACACGCTAGCGCACCTCTTTTGATTAATGATATCTGCTTATTTTAAATATTTTTTTGTTTTAGCCAATAATTTCCATTATTTTCTCCTTTGATTTAAAGCCAGAGACAATCCTTACTCTTTTCTTCAACAGCCTTGACAGGAACTTTATTATCTCTATGTTTGCCTTGCTGCCTTCAGGCTTTGCCTTTATGCTTATTTTATATGCGCCTTTTTCCTTGTCAAAGCCCTCTATTTTGCTTTCTCTGGAGTTTGGCTTGACTAAAATTTTGAATTTTTTGCCTTGGATATACATCACAATAGAAAAAAGAATGCTGAATAAAAAGATTGCTGTTGATTTTATATTCACTACTTTATAATAATTAAAATAGAAAGGTTTATAAAGTGTTTAATTACCTCTATAATCATGACAGAAACTAAAAAAATAGCGATTGTACACCCAAACTCAGATTTAGCCGAGATATATAAAGATGTCGCAGAAAAAGAACTTGGTTATCAAGCTGTTGTTGTTCCAGCTCAAGGTTCTTTGGAAAGTATAGTAGAAAATTTAAGAAGGGAAGCGCCAGCAGCAACCGTTATAGCTTCGGGTTTTTCTCCAGATGGAAGAGACACTACAGGTATAGAAGTGGTCAGAAATTTTAGAGGCACAAATTATTTGATGGTGCAAAATGGACTATACTCCCTAGCTGAAGCAAATGAACATGGTGTAAAGGCTCATATCGGAACAGGGTTTGACATTAAAGAATTCAAAAGAAAATTATATCTGCTAGCTGAATACGGGCTTGTATTTAGGGGAGGTCCACACCAAACACCTTTAAAGGTATTATTTGTGGATAATGAACCAGGAATGGCAGAAACATATGATGCTTTACTCAAAAGAAAAGGAATCCTAGTAACAAAAGCTGAAAGTGGAGAACAAGCATTAGGACTTTATAATACAGAGCTGAATAAAAATGACCCATTCGATGCTGTAATCACGGACTTAAATATGGAAGGATTAAACGGATTACAATTAACAGAAAGAATAAAGGAATTACATCCTTCAACAGTGGTTCTAGTTGCCACAACAAATGGAACTCAACTTGAAGGTGGTATGCAAGATGGAGTACTTATTAAGCCTTTTAAACCCAAAGATATAATGTATGCTCTTGGAGCGATAATGGATGTAATGGAAATGAGAAAAGGCAGTCCTAATTATCATCCTCCAAGCAATTTTTATGCTAACAATAAAAAATAAAAGTGGTATCTTATAACTACAAATTTTTAAATTCAGGGAATTTACTTTGTTATAAATGACAGAAACAAAAAATCCGCTTAGCCCGTTGGAAATTTTGCTTATCGAGGATAATGATGACATAAGGGATTTTTTTACTATGACATTCCTATCTTTTGGTTACAGCGTAACTGCATTTGGAAATGGAAGGGAGAGTATAGATGATTATATCAGGCGATATGATGCCGATAACCCATTCGACGTTGTTGTGACAGACTGGGGTTTAAAGGATATAAGTGGCGAGGAAGTTGTCAGAGCAATAAAAACAAAATCCAAAGAGAAGCCGCAACTAACTCCTCAAGGAACGCCTGTTATAGTTGTTACTGGGTATGAAAAAGATGTTGTATATCGCAGGTTTTTAGAAACTCCAGAATCAAGACCAGAATTAGTCTTAAAAAAACCTATTTTACCTCCTGATTTTGAAACTATCCTTGCAACATATCAACAACAAAAGAATAGTCGTGCTGTGCAGTAGCACCTCCATAAGTACAAATGTATTTTAATCAATCTCAATCATAATCTCTCCATGTATGGCCGCATTTCTCGCATTTTAGGAACTTGGTTTCAGGCTCGTCACCTGCCCTTGTCTGAACAAGCCAGAAATAAGCTGTCTTATGGCCGCATTTGGGGCATTCTGCTGTTGTCTTTGGCAGTGTCTGCAGCTCGCCTTTGTCTATGACCTCTACTTCTTTTTCTGACTTTGGGATAGTCTCCTTGACCATAGCCCCTGCTACTTGAGCTGTCTTATAGCCGCATGAGCATACAAGCATTCTCTTGCTGTCCTCTTTCCTTGGCACAAGTATAGAGCCGCATTTTGGGCAAAACATCTTAATCATAAAAACTTTAACAAATTCTATTTAAATTTAACCTTTTTGCGCAAGAATTTCCTTGAAGATGTTAAGAATCTCCACAAACCATATCTTGACGTACCCGAACAAAGGAATCCTCAAGACTGCATTGCCTACAATCTGCTCTTGGCTTATCTTGGTTTCATTCAAAAATGCGCTTTGTATAGGCATTGGGTTATTGTCGCCTTTTGTCTGGAAGTGATAAATGTTATTATCTTTCCATTTCTTAACAACCCTGTGTATAATTGGGTCTTTTTTTGCGCTCCAGAACACAACAACATCCCCAACTTCGATATTTTCAGCCTTTTTGCCCCTTAGAACCATTATATCGCCTTTGTTAAATCCGTTTTTTAGTGAAAATTTGCCAAAATCCTCCTTATTTATGCCATTCGCAGCATACCACTTGCTTGACTTGTCCCACCAGCTACCAAAGCCGCTATTGTGCTCCATGCTCTCGCTTACAACAGCAACAACAGGGTGCGATGTCTGAAGCAAAAAACCCAATCCAGGATAGACAACGAACTTGATGAGGACAAATGCAAGCGCTATATTGGCAATCCAGCTCCATATGCTGTTGTCTTCCCAGATGAAATACCACACTTTTTTCCATGCCAGCCTTTTGCCCTTCATAGCCCTGCTCTTTGCAAAAAGAATAAAAAGGTTTTGCTTTTAACACTAAAAATGAAACTGCCAAGAACAGACTATTTCCAGGGTGTATTGCAGCTTAGGGGCATAAATGACGAAATACTCAGCTTTGTAGCAAACCAGATAGAAAAGAGAAATGATGTTGCGGTAACAAAGACAGTGAAGCTTGGCAATGGCTTTGACCTTTACATAACTTCCCAAAAATTCATAAGGATACTGGGCAAGAAGCTTAAGGACAGCTTTGGCGGCGAATTAAAGATAAGCTCAAAGCTCCACACCACCAACAGGCAGGGAAAGGAGCTTTACAGGGTTAATGTGCTTTTCAGGCTTTCAAAGCACAAAAAAGGCGACATTGTTTCAGTAAGGGGCGATGAAGTCAGGCTTATAAGCATAGGGAAGAAAATCTTTGCGAGAAACCTGAAGACAGGAAAAAAAGTGACGATAAGAAGCAATGAGTTAAATTAGCTGCTCCTTTTCCCTTTTGTAGTCATCAACAACCTTCCTGACCCAGTTTACTTTGCTCTTTTCCATTTCAAAATGCCTTTTGTCCACAAACCCAAAAAATTTGCTTTCTTCAATCTTTAGGCTTTTTGAGCTTATAAAAACAAACGGCATACGCTCCTCAATTTTCCTGCTGATTTGCTTCTTATATACTATGATAAAAACCCTGTTTTTCAGCAATTCAACGGCATCATTGCTTGCAATATTCGGATTGTCAACAAGAAGCATATCATTTCTTTTAATATTGAGGATTTTATTTTTGTAATTGAGCTCATTCATGCCCAATGTATCTAGCTTTTTTAATATGTAAAAGTCATTGATGCTGGCCAGCCTGCTATCATATTTTTTAATCAATAGCCCGAGTTCTTCTGTTTTTTTGTTGGCAGATTTTAGCATATCCTCAAGAAATTTAATCCTCTTTTCCCTAAACTCTTCCTTTTTGTTGCCAATCTCTGGCGCATGCTTAATCTGCCTGTTTTCCATGCTGATAATCCTGCTTTTAAGGCGATTGTTGTAGCTTTTTACAAGCTTTATCTCAGACTCATATCTTTTTAGCTTTTTCAGCAATTTCAGAAAATCGCTTTTGTCAAGCTTTCTTTCTGCAATGGCATTTTCCACTATAAACACTTCTTCATTCTTCTTCTCGCTTATGCTTGCAGCGATTTTTATGCTTATTCTCTTTGCAATGACAAGCTCCCTTATCTTGTCCCTGATGCCATGCTTTTTAGCATATTCAACAAATGAATCAATTTTGTCCAGCAGTGCCTTTGTTTCCCTATGCGCAAACAATGCAGATGCCAACGCATCTCCCTGGTGCTCATCACCCACATCAAAAATGCATGTAACTTTCTTTTTCTCATCGACTTTGAGGTCTTCTTGAGGGCTTACAACCCTTGCTCCGAGCTTTGTTGCAAACATATGAACAAGCCTTGGCACATTTGCCTTGTCAGTTCCAACCAAAACAGCCTTGCCAAATTCCATTGTTTTAGAAATAAGCTGGCTTAAGTCAAGCTGCTTTGAAGAGCTTAAATGAATAAGATTGCCTTCAATGTCAAGAACTGCATAGCCTATTGTGGTGCCCGGGTCAATGCCTACTATCAGCAGTTTCCTTTTTTCCATCTGCTTGGCAGCATATTTTACGCATTTAAAAACTTTGGCATAAGCTTTATAAGCAAAATTAAAATACTTGGATATATGCAGAACGTGATTGACGGTGTTATAGTCCGCGGATTGGGCGAAGGGACTTATTTTATGTCAATGCAGCATTACAAAAAAGAAATAAAGAAAAAGCTTGGCTTTGACGCTTATCCCGGCACGCTAAACATTAAAGTGGGCAAAAAACAGCTAAATCTGCTAAAAGAATATAGCCCAATTAAAATTGAAGGCTATAAGTCAGGCAGCAAAATATTGGGAAGCGCTAATTGCTACAGGGCAAGGATTAAAGGCATAAACGGCTCAATTATACTGCCTGAGCTGACAAAACACAAGGATATTGTGGAGTTTATTGCCCCTGTGCATGTAAAATCAGAGCTGAAAATAAGAGATGGTGAAAAAATTAAAGTTGAAATTGCATGACAAGAATAGGAATAGCTGACACAACATTTGCAAGGGTTGACATGGCAAAGTTCGCAATAGATGCAATTAAAAAAAATTCAGATGCAAAAACAGAAAGGTACACGGTGCCTGGATTTAAGGACCTGCCTGTTGCATGCAAAAAGCTGATTGAAGAGGACAAATGCAACATTGTCATTGCATTTGGCATGGCAGGCCCAAAGCCAATAGACAAGCAGTGCGCCCATGAGGCTGCCATGGGCTTGCAGACAGTTCAGCTAATGACAAACAAGCACATTCTTGAGGTTTTTGTCCATATGGATGAGGCAAAAACGGAAAAAGAAATATACATAATTGCAAAAAACAGGGCTGAAAAGCATGCCCTAAATGCGTTGGCTTTGCTTAAAGGCAGGACGGAGCTTGTAAAATACGCAGGCATGGGCAGAAGACAAGGAAAAGAAGACGAAGGCCCGATAAAGGCATAAAATGACAGAAAAGCTAGGGATGGTTGTTTCAAAGTTTAATTATGAAATAACAGGCGAGATGAGCAAAAGAGCTATTGAAAGGGCAAGAGAAACAGGGACAAGAATTATAAAAATAATAGAGGTGCCTGGCTCTTTTGAGATACCTTTGGCTGTAAAAGAGCTGCTTGAGGATAAGTCTATCGAAGGGGTTATTACGCTCGGCACTATCATAAAAGGAGGCACAGACCACGATACTGTTGTAGCGCATTCTGTTGCAAGAAAACTACTCGATTTGTCATGCGAATACAAAAAGCCTGTTTCACTTGGCATTTCCGGCCCAAACATAACATGGCAGCAATCTGAAAAGAGAGTTGAGGAGTATGCTATAAGGGCTGTTGACAGCGTTGTGAGGATGCTGAGAAAAGGTTAGAATCAGAAATCATTAAATAAGCCATAAGTTCTATCTCAATTATGGAATTTTATGTTGATACAAATATTTATCTGAATCTTTGGAAAAAAGAAGGCGATTCAACTAAAGGAACTCATTACTGGAAGCTCGCACAAGATTTTATGGATAAAGCAGAAAGAGATAATTCTATCATTGCATTTTCTGGACTTATTCTTAAAGAACTGAAATACAAACTAACCCCTGAACAATTTAAGGAAAAATCAGACTTGCTGAAATCAACATACAAAAAGGTTGATGTTTTGGAAGAGGATTATGACAACGCAAGAAAATTAGAGTCAAAAAGCGGATTTGATATCAGTTTTTACGATTGCTTGCACATAGCGGTTTGCAAGAGATTGAATCTTGTGCTTGTCACAAGAGACAGATTAATGTTGGATTTTGCAAAAAGCGAAAGCTTGAAATGCGGCAAGCCAGAAGAATTTTTATAAGCTGTTGATATCTTTTAAATCAAATTTCTCTTCGGATAATCTCTTTCTAATTTTTCTTATTTCATGGACAGAGTCACCAGTATTTGGAATTGTTCCAACCTCCTTTTCCCATACAAGCCTTCTCACAGCATCCCTAATTGCATCAGATTTATTTGAATAGTAGCCTTTTTGGACTAATTCATCTATCTTCTCTATCAATCCTTTAGTCAACCTCACTTGAGTCATTTGCATAGGCATTGTATTACACTTGATATACGATTGTATATATAAAAGTTTTGGTGGGCATTACAGAATTAACCTTAGAATAGAAAACTTTAAATAATACATTTATTTTCTTTAATTTTAAAAAAACATATTTATATAAAAAACGTAAATTTGCTAAAATGGAGGCACAAAAATTAGGAAGACCGGATGAAGGAAAAATGATTAAGTTAGCAGTTCATTTTCATACAGATAAGATATCAAATAACGAAAATAAAAAAATAGCACAAATTAACGGCAAAGTTTTTGCAATAGCCAATAGACAACGTGGAATTAGACCTACAAAACCAGAAAGTTTCAATAATCTTAGAGAATTACCTAAAGCAATTATAAATACTATTAACAAAGCTGGAATAATCATAGTTGATAAAAATTTTAAAATATTGGGACTTAATGAAAACTTGATATGTGGTGATAAAAATGAGCTACAAATGGATGTGGGAAAGAGGCAGAACTAAGGCAGGATTATTACTTAGAAAACGTTCTGATGCCAAAATAGATTCCAAAATCAGAGAAAAATTAAATTGCAGAGAAGATAAAACTATAGGCTCATTACTCAAAGACTTGAATGTAACTTCAATTTCAGAAGCAAGAAGAAGGTTAAAATTGAGCTGATTAAAATGACATTTACAATGCTTAAAATGGAGTGCCCGAGCTGTAAAGAAAACTTCATTATTCAGCGCAAGGAATATAAAAGAAATATTAAAGATGTCAAAAAGCCTAAAAATCTCAATAAACTCTTTTTACAAACAGTGAAACTGGCTTTAAAGAACCCCAAGCAAACTGGAATTGTTTATAGAGAATTTTGACAAAATTGATATATTTCAAAGTTCTCTATACAAAAACATTTTACGAAATAGAAAAATAACTTAAAAAAACTTCTCCAAAGAAGCCTCTAATTTCCTTGCTTTCTTCGGCTTATTTAGTTTCCTTATATTCTCCTGCTGCATCAATGAATTCAAAAACAAACCTCTTGTTTTTTTGTTCAAGACATTGTTTTCAAGCATTTCCGCCAGCTCATTCGGCTTCAGGCTGGAGTTTTTCAGAATTGCCCCAAGCCTTTCCACATTTGTCTTTTTGAACTCCTTTACAATCTCCTCGCTGCTTAAAATGCTGGCCAAAAACTCTTTTCTTGAGCCTGAAGTGAAAGAGCCATTAACAAGCATCTTTGCCATTTTTGTCGGCTCGCTTAAAAGCAGGAATTTTGCCAATTGCAATGTCCTTATTATGTCGTTTCTGTAATATTGGGTGTCAAGCTGCTCCAGCACGTCATATAAAATGTTTTCAAACTCAATGACTTCCACTTCTTTTTGGCTGAATTCTTTTATAATATCGCTTTTTCTTGACTTCGGAACAGCGCCAAGAATGATTATTTTCCTGATCTTATTCTTTTGGATTGAGAAATTTTTAGTGTGGCGGTTTATCGTTTCAGCAATTTCATTGTCATCAAATTTTTCAGCAACCACCTTTGCTATTGATTTGCTAAGATTGGTGGTTTCTGGTATATTGTTGGTTATTGAGCAGCTGACCTCAATGTGAAAAACCTCGTTAACAGCGTTTTTGTCAAACTTCAAGGCAAGAATTCCGGCATCCCTGTTGCTGCTGGTCTTTATGTTATTAATCGTAAAAAGCCCCTTTTTGTTATACCAGTAATTAACTATCTCTTTTTCAGCGCTCATAGCCAACCCCCTTTTCAGGCTATAAGTAAGCTATTGTTTATAAGTTTTTGCTTTTTATAAATCCAGCAAATTCAGCCCGGTAAAATCATCATGCTTTCTTTTTATTGCTGCGTCCAGCTTGACCAAAACAATCTCGCATGTTGCGGATATTGCGCCTTCTTTCAGATGGCCTGCAATTCCATCCATTTTTTCATCGCTCAATGCAATATGGCAGTGCAGGTAAACCTCTTTACTCATTGTTGTTATGTTGCCCGTCATGTTTATTATTTCCAACGGCTGCTTGAATGTTTTTGATGTGTATTTTTTGTTTTCAACAATATAATGCGCCAATTCAACCTCTCCCAAAGCTCCAA
>JACPTD010000088.1 GCA_016192955.1 Candidatus Woesearchaeota archaeon
ATCGCCATGCGATTTCCGAGCATGCTCAAAATTCTTAGAAGTTTGACACATTCTTAATCACCATTCTGTGCTTACATTCGACCCATGTGTTGGTTGTCCCCTCAAGCTCATTGGCTTTTGCAATTGCTTCCTGAAGTGTTTTGAATCCAAACTGGGCAACGCCTGTGCTTATCTTTGCCAGCTCGTACTCGTTGAATCTGAGGTTTTTCCTCAGAGTTAGGCCAAACTTCGCATACAAGTCATATTCAGTCATGGAAAAGCCCGGATTGTTTGGGTCTTCCTGCATGAACTCATGCTCGCATACTGCTGGCACTTTACATCGCCTTTGTCAATCCTGCCTTTGCTGCGTCTTCGGCATTAAATGCCTCATTAATGTCTGGATTTAGCGCAAGATGTCTGTAAGCATCCTGCAACAGCATGACGGCTTTCGGGATGTCATTAATGCGCAGCATCCCTGTAGCTACCCAGCAGCTATTCCTGTCCTTGAATCTGCGGCTTAATGATATTTCCCTTCTGACAGTGTTCTCTTCATCTTCGCGCCAGATAGTCACAGATATTGGTCTCGCAAAGAATTTTTTTTCAGGAACTGATTCCATTTTCAATCACCTTCTGCTTTTTAGATATATCTTCAACATCAATGATTTTGAGTTTTTCATCTGGATTTTCATTCTTTAAATCCTGCTCAACCAGATATTTTGCATTTTCCTTTGAGCAAGCCCGGACAAATCTCTTGATTTTTTCATCCGACAGAATATATGTAACCTTATAGAGCCGTCTTTCTACATCTGACATGAAGCTGTTTAGGTCCATTTTCTATAAGAGAAATTTTTCTCGGAAGAAAGAAAAATTTTGAGGAGGATAATCAAACTCATAAACTATTCCATAGTGGTTACTGATACAAAAATTTAAATATATGAAATAAAAAATGGTTTTATGAGCGGATATTCTGCGGCAGCACGAGTACCGTATGTTGGAAATAGACCATATATTGAACTTGACATTGCCTTGGGGCTAATTAATGAATATCTTTCTGCGATAGGCCATGCAAAAGCAAAATTAACCGCGCATCTTGAAGCAATGATCCGTAGGGAACTCGAAACACTTGGTTTCACAGCAACTTTCAGGCAAAATCCAACAACAAGGTATAATGTTGTAGGCATTGAAGGAAGGATAGGATTTAATGGGCAAACAATTTCTGTTGATCCAAAACCCACAGGAGAAAGAAGAGACAGGATTAGAGAAATCGTGACCGGATATGAGAAACAACGCTTGCACGCAGAGCAAGTGCTCGGGAAAAGTGAAAGAGAAACAATGCTGGTAAAATTTCCTTTGCTTGATGCTGCTATGAATCACGCAACAGTTGAGGCATTTTACAGGCCGCACGGAAGTGAAAATTTGCACATTTATGCAATTTTGGGGAGTGGGCTTGTTTATGGAGCATACATTAATTTGAGAAGAATAGCAGCCTCATTGAGTCAATTGAGGCCAGAAGCGCCTTCTATAAGCGTTGAAAGAATGAAGTACCTGACTCCATTTTACTTTGAAGGCGATGTAGCGGAACAACTAAGAAACATTGCTGACGACCATGAAGCAAGGATATTCCTGGTAAGAACCATGTTTGAGAATATTGAGCCTGTTGAATTAATAAAGCACGCTTTGTCCAGAATACAGAGGTTGGAAAGAGCTATAGATGAGATGGAAGGTACTCTCCCAGAAGGCCGTAAAAGGGTTCCAAAGCAATTTCCTTTCAGATCATTGGAAATAGTTCATATTTAGTTCTTTTAAGACTAGACAGCCTTCCACATACTCGGCTGGGCGAGTTGCACCTTACTAAACTTTTGCCCTGCTAACGCAGGGTCTGCTTGTTTTGCATTTTTTTACAAGCTCAAAATTTTATGTAGGTGCACCGTGGAAGTCTGGGTTTCTCATTGACCAAAATTTTTGGTATTGGCGTTTTTTTAACGTCAATGGAGGAAAAAATGGGAAGCCAAAAAGTGGAAAAAATATTGGAAGACCTGAGAAAAAAGGGATTTGACATGACGACAAGGGAGTTTTTTGAAACGACTTTGTACAAGTTATTGAAGCGGCATGGAATAACAGAGCAGCTTGACCTAGATGAATACTTTGAGCTGTTAAGAAAGCTGATGGACTTATGCGCTGAGAATGACCTGAAGAACATGGGAATGAGTTACTTGGACGAGAATGATTTGAAGTTCAAGTAAATTTTTTTTGGATGAAGCCCATTGGCGGTTAGCATTAGAATTAATCAATAAGCCCTTACCATTGGGCATTCAATCTTCATGCGAGTCGGATGATAATTGTCAGCATCTGGATTAGGCTTGTATCTTGTTCCTATCGGATCCTGCCATAGCCGGACTATAGCATCAATTATTCCTCCGCTTGCAGCAGGTATTGTATTAATGTCCACAAACCTGTTCATTAAATTTGAGCCAGTGCGCAGATCAGTGTGTCCGAACCAGCCCAATGCATGCAGAAATTCATGAAGATAAATTGCAAATGTACCTGAATCATTAGGTCTGAAAGGCACATAAAACGGGTCTATGGCTATTTCTGCGGATTTAATGCTGCCGTCCGTATTAAAGGCAAAATATGTAATGGCTGCTGTTCTCTCGTCGGAAGCTTCCCCTTGCAACAGGGGCCTTACAAGAATGCCTTCTCCCGGAAACTCATTTGGGTTGTTAATCCTTCTAACATTGTGGTTTATTCCCATCTCAAGCAAATTATATCTTCTAACCCGCTCTATATACCTTCCATCAATTGGGGAGAGATAATAAACGTCAGTTGACCTGAGCCTGGTTGTATTCTGAAGCCCGAAGTCATTCTGATTGAAAGTTGTCAAATCTGCCCGTACTTGCGCAGATGGCGGGGCTGATATTGATTTAGCAATACCATATAATCTGTCTCTTCCATCAAAGCTCAACGTGGTTACTCTTCTTGGTGGCATAAATCCATCTCTCTGGAAGTATGCCGCAACCGAATCAATATTATCTACAGGGACAAAAGGCCTTGGACGACCACTTCTTAGCTCCTCTTCAATGTGCCCGGCAGGATATTTTTTTTCGCTATTCGCAAATCTTGCACTAATGTACCTATCGACCCTATTTTCAGTTGGGACATTTATCCCTCTTATGTCAGTCGACCAATCATCCCTAAATAATGCAACAGCGCCATCTGTAATCTCTTCCAAAGTGCTGCGCCTTCCAGCTCTTATATCAGCATAAATTTGATTTGCGTCTCCCCTTAATATCCTTCCATTTGTATCCCAAACCAAAAGAATATCCTGAGCAGTTGTTGGATTTTGAGGATCCAGCCTTAACTTTACATGGCTTACTCTGGCTGCAGGCGGCCTATAATTTCTAAACATATCCGGAACTTCAGGGACCAAGGCATTTATTTCAGATGTAAAGTCACCTGCAGGAAAAAAGCGTGAATCTGTAAAATAAAACCCATGGCCAGTAGCGTTGGGGTCTGTAAGAGGCGTTCTCCCGCCAATAATTCTTCTTTCGCCTAAACTAATTCCGGCCAACTCATCTGTTGAATCAGGAAATAAAGAAAGCAGTCCAGAGTCTTGGCCTCTTGCGAGGGTTACTGGGTCATATACAAAGACAGTCCTTTCACCTGCTACAAGTGCTCTTCTATCTACTGCAAGTGCTCTTCCGCTGCCCCCATTCACTAAAGCGTAAGCCTTTGTGGGCCTTAAAGCCCCTGCTGCAGCAATACCAGTCCCTGTTAATCCTAAAAATTTCCTTCTTGTTGTTAATTCAGTCATTTCGGCCTAAAATTCACATTTGTTATATAAATGTGCCTTCTTTTTGCCTTTTATAAATCTTTCGGTTTTGTTATCTCTTGTTAGTAATAATTATTATAAAACAAAAACTTTATATATGTTTATAATCAAAAATATCCAAAAGAGGTGAATAAATTAAAATCCTATGGGGAGAGCTGCGTTTAATCATAGGAATTTAGTTATTTTTGCATTGGTGCTGGCATCAGCTATATTAGCCATTATTATTTTTAATCATTATTCAGCAAAACCAAAATACTTCCTAAATGACTTAAGCCAAGCTGAAATGCTCAGGAGGAATGGGGATTATAAGGGTGCAATAGGTTATTATGAGAGTGTCTTAAAAAAAGACCCGGATAATTACACTGCCCTTTTGGGCATAGGGTATTCCTATCTTGATTTAGGAAATTATAAAGATGCGCTTGACAAGTTTAACAAAACTATAAGCATTGCTCCTCACAATCCTGATGTTTATTATCCTCTTGGGGTAGCTTATTACTTAATGGAGGATTATCAAAATGCCGTAACTTGGCTTAGGGAGTATCACAGGCTCAGGCAAGATTCAAAGGCAGCATCCTATATGCTTGCTGACACTTACAACGCTTTAGGATTGTATGACGAGGCTCTTGAGTTGTCTAAAAAAAATTTAGAAATGGACACTGCAAATCCGCATTTCTACAGGCAAATGGCCATGTCAACATTTTTCAAGAAGAATTATTCTGATGCTCTGCGCCATGCCCAAATGGCCAATCAAATTGAAGATATGGATTCAAACCATTTGGCATTGGGCGCTATATATCTCGCAACAAATCAAAAGGAAATGTCCTTAAGCGAATTTGAGGCAGCCAATAAGGTTTCAAAAGGAAATTCAGCATTTGCAGGGCTGTCAATTTCTTATTATCTTTTGGGAGATAATAATAATGCTGAGCACTATATGATTGAGGCAAAAAAATACGAGAGGCACAGCTTTACCCTAAGCTTTTTTGGATTTGCTTTGCTCAATATTGGCCAATATGCGAAGGCAATTGAGATTTTCAATATGGCATCTGCCAACAAGCCAAATTATTACCTCCCGTATAAAGGGATTGCTGTTGCTTACAGGGAGCTTGGAAACAGGCAGGAGGCGCTTAAGAATATAGGCAAAGCAATTTGACAAAGAGTCAAAAATGATTTTGGAAGAATTGAGAAAATGAGGAAAAAAATTACTTTAATCTTGACAATTGCGATTATTTTGACCCTTGCACACTTAGTTTTTGCTCAGGATGCAAAAGGTGCTGGCAAGCCCTCTGAGCCAGTTCAAACAGTAGACACATCTCCAAGCTGTGTCTCTAATGCAGGTGCAAAATGCGGACAATGCGGAAGAGGAAGCGTCCAATGTGATGGAAGCTGCGCTGGAGACTATACAACCTGTGATGGGAGGCCAGCTGGATTTGTTGGAGGGTACGACACATCAGAGAGTTGCGGTACATGCACAATTGGAATTTTAAGGAAGCATTGTGATGGTTGTAATGTTGATAGCACTTCCTGCACAGGCACTTATTCAGGAATCTGCACTCCGGGTTATGGAGAAACACAGGGCTGCGGAACAAATAATCTCGGAACACAGACAAGGACATGCACCTCATCATGCACTTGGGGGCAATGGAGTGGATGCGTCATGCCTCCTGCAGATAAGCTACCAGCACCAACTCCTTCTCTTTTCCCAATTAGGAGATATGTTCCATCATTTAGCGCAACACAACCAGGCCAGCCCATAATAATAGAAAGAGAATTTGGAAATCATCCCACAGGAACGGAAACATTCAATATAGGACAAGGTGCTGTAGTAAGGAAAATTGTTGTATCAGCAATATGGCGATGGGAAGACGGAGGTTCACATCATACATCACGAGCTGGATATCCAAGGCCATCATGGGAAGAGCCAACAGGACTCCCAATGTGCTTTTCATCAATTTTGCCTGATAGCTATGCATGTCGAGTTGGATATAACATACCTCCTGCTCCTTCATCATGGACAGCCGAATTTGGATGCCCAGATGGAACATGCCCAATCTCCATTAATACTGGAGCAACAGGACTTTTTTTGACTGCACATAAGGATGATGGGGGAAGTAATGGCGGTGATGCTCCTGTTCCGGCAGATTGTTGGCCAGCATATCAGCAGGCAGGCCTTCCTGACTATGTAGGTTATGACTATTGTTTTGGAATTAATAGCTATTCATTCAACAATGGAGTAGTGACTCTTAATTGGTACGGGGTCACAAACCGCGACATTGAAACTAAGACGAAAATAACAATAGTTGCTGATGCTCCCCAGCGTGCAGCTTTGGATTGCCGTCGACTTATCGGCAGACCACCAGGAGATTCATGCGGCTGTAATAACGCAGGAATCATACTTAATGAAAATTGCGAATGCAGCATCGCAGAATCTGTTCCTGGGGTTACTCCAAACGGAAAATGCGGCATCTGTGGCAGAGGGATAACTGACTGCTCAGGAAATTGCATAGGAGATTATTCAAGATGCTCCCCTCAGCCAGAAACAATTACCACTTATGCTGATACATCAAATCAATGCGGCAGATGCGGGACAGAAAGATTGCAATGTGATGGCTGCAACGTAGTAAGCACCTTATGCTTAGGCGAAATACAAGGTGGATGCTATCCTCAAACTGTCCAAAGTGAGCTATGTAATTTGGGCACTCGGCAAGGTTATAGGTTAAGAACATGCAGCTCGATTTGCTCATGGAGCCAATGGGGAGACTGCATTCTTTATCCTGAACAATGCATTCCAGGCAGTACAAGGTCATGTACAATTGGATCTGCAACAGGCACGCAAACATGCAGGTCTGATAAAACTTGGGAGGAATGTATTGTTTCTGCAACTACAACAACCCCACCACCTGGAGGAAATGACGGTGGCACTCCACCCCCACCGCCTCAGACTTTATGCACAAACATCAACAGAGACTGCAGAGCATATACAAGAGAGCAATTTGAGCTTATTCATCAAAACTATTATTCCAGAGGCTTGACAACATACCAATCAGCCATA
>JACPTD010000089.1 GCA_016192955.1 Candidatus Woesearchaeota archaeon
ACAGGGGCGCTAAGAAGGAGCATTTCTTCAAAGGCTCCGGGAATATCCTGAGAAAATCATTGCAGCAGCTTGAAAAAGCAGGCTTTGTGAAATTTGCGGAAAAGGGCGTGCATAAAGGCAGGATTGCAACCCCAAAAGGAAAGGCGTTTTTAGACAAGATAGCTGCACAAATTCAAGGCGCGAAGCCAAAGCAGGAAATAGTTGCAAAAAAAGCAGAGGAAAGGGAAGTTGTTGAAGCGAAGCAGGAGCAGAAATCAATTAAAAAAGCTGAAGATAAAAAGCAGGATTGAAGCAAATGCCGACTTTGGAAGAAATCAAAAAAAGAAAGCTTGAGGAAATGATGAGGCTGCAGCAGGATAAACTGCAGCAGCAGGCTAATGAGCAGGCGCAGCAGCAGATTGAATACATAGAAAATGCAGTCAGGCAGCTCTTAACCAAGGAATCGCTTGCAAGATACGGAAGCCTGAAGACAGCGCATCAGGAGAAGGCGCTGCAGCTGCTTGTTGTTTTATTCCAGGCAATGCAGAAAGGCCAGATCCAAGGCAAAATCGACGATTCAACATTAAAAAAAATTTTGGAGCAATTGACCCCAAAGAAAAAGGATATAAGGATTAAAAGAATTTAAATAATAATCAAACTAATAAAAAAATTAAGATAGATGGAAAAAATTAAATATTAAGTACTTGGATATAAAATGAGCGAAAGAACAAGCATACCCCTTATTTTCGATGGGACTTATCAAGCTGAACCAGACTTTTTCCCTCAATTAGAAAAGTATGATGGATTACGAGTTCGGGCAAGAGTATACGGGCTTTATTCGAGATCTGAAAAAGTAACAGTAGAAGTAGGACTTATTACTGATCCGAGAGTACCTGGAGGTGTTCCCCCAGATAGTTTACAAGGAAGAATTAGAATGCTGTTATGGAATAATTTTGAGGTTAAGGATGAAGATATAGCTTTTATTCAAGAATCCGTTTAAAACAAAATTCAAAAACATTAAAAAATAAAACTCAGCAAAATGGCAAGATACAAGCATCCAAGCAGGAAGAAAAGGCTGGCAAAGCTCAGGAAGCAGACAAGATGGGCTCCGTTCTGGACAGTGCCTAAGATTTACGGCAAAACCAGAAGAATCCATCCCGGCAGGCACACAAAGCTGAAAAGAAGCTGGAGAAGGACAAAGACCAAAGCGTGAAATTTTTGATCCTAAATATCAAATGGCTAAAAAGGAAGAATCATCAAAAACAATATTGGAAAGAGTTTACAGCATTCCGCTTAGAATGGAAACTTTAAAAGTGCCTCCGTTCAAGAAAGCAAACAAGGCCGCCAAAACAGTAAGGGAGTTTATTTCAAAACATATGAAGTCTGATGATGTGTCGCTTGGCAAATACCTTAATCTAAAAATATGGAAGCACGGCGCGAAAAACCCGCCGCATCACGTCAAAGTAAATGCAGCCAAAGACGACAAAGGCAGGGTTTTTGTCGAGCTTGTTGGTGCTCCAAAAGAAGAGCCAAAAGTTGAGGAGAAGAAAAAGAGGGCAAAGAAAGAAGAAAAAGTTGTAAAAGAAGCAGAGTTTACAGAAAAGCCAGGGGAAAAGCTCGAGAAAGCTGCAGAGGAAACAAAGGAAGAAAAAGCGAAAGAGGCAAAGAAAATAGAGAAAGAGGAGATAAAAGAATTGCACAAAGAGCATCCAAAAGCCCATGCCCCTAAAATGCCGGCAAAGCCTAAATTGCAGGAGTCAAGGCCGACAGCGCCGAGAAGCGTTTGAACAAATGACTTTATTAAAGTTCATATCATAACCGCTTCCTTGAAATTCTTGAAATCCGGGTCGCCAGTCAATATTTTTGCGCCAATTTTTCTGGCGGTTGCAGCAACGAAAGCGTCAAGCATGCCGAAATTTTTATTCTTTTTTTTGGCTTCAAAGTGTATATGGCCGGCTGCAATACCCATCTCTTGAGTGATGCCGATAACTGTAGAAAGGTTGTTAATGTGATTCAGGGCAATTTCAATATTCTTATTTCCCCGCAGAACCTTACTTATTATCTCTCCCACTGTTGCAGAGGAGGTAAAAATTTCATTTTCTTTAGCCTCAACAATTTCAGCAACTTTATTCCCCTTTTCGGAGCCGTCCAAATACTCTATCCATGCAAAAGAGTCTATCACAAACCTATTCATGGCTTCTTCCTTCCATCCAACGCTCGTCTTCCTTTGTAAATGGGCCTATCCCCTTTAATGCACCAAACCCGCTTTTTTTAATTTTTTCTACCTTAATCTTTACAGTTTGCCCCGGCACCAGCCCTTCAAGCTCTATAAGGTTCTTTGGCACTGTAGCCACAATTGAGCCCCCTACCTTCCTCAATTTAGTAACACTTTCCATAACATAAAATATAATATCAAGTTATATTTAAATGTTATGTTTGTTTTACTGGAATAACAAATAATTTATTAAGCTTAGGCTTATCCTCCAAATCATGCAAAACTTACTGCCTTTCGAAAAAATACAAAGAAAAATTTTAGTGAGGAAAGAAGCAGAAACAGACGAAAGGTATGGCTGCAGGCCTGAAGAAAGGAAAGCTGAGGAAATAATAAATTACGGAATTGTGAACATTGACAAGCCAAAAGGCCCGACAAGCCATCAAGTTTCCGGCTATGTGCAAAAAATCCTTCACATAAACAAGTCTGGACATTCTGGAACGCTTGATCCTGCGACAACAGGCGTTCTTCCAGTTGCATTAGGCAGGGCAACAAGGATTGTGCAGACCCTTCTCACTGCAGGCAAGGAGTATGTTGCAATAATGCATCTGCATAAAACCATTGAGGAGGAAAAGCTGAGAGAAACTATAAAAAAGAATTTTCTCGGGAAAATCAGGCAAATGCCGCCTTTAAAAAGCTCTGTGAAGAGGCAGCTCAGGACAAGAACGATATATTATTTTGATATTTTGGAGATTGATGAAAAAGATATTTTGTTTAAGGCAGGCGCGGAAGCTGGAACTTACATAAGAAAATTAATCCACGATATCGGGCAAAAAATGAAAGTCGGAGCGCACATGGCTGAGCTTAGAAGGACAAAGGCAGGGCCTTTTGACGAATTGACTCTTGCCACTTTGCACGAGCTTACAGACGCCTGTTATTTTTACAAAGAAGAGAACAATGACAAGTTTTTAAGAAAAATCATACAGCCGGTTGAAAACGGAATCAAACATCTTCCAAAAGTGTGGGTTTTTGACACGACAGTTGAAAGCATCTGCCATGGCGTTGATTTGAAAGTTCCCGGAATAAGCAGATTAAACGACAGCATAAGCAAAGGCGAGATGGCTGCAATAATGACAATAAAGGATGAATTGGTTGCCTTGGGAATCGCAAAAGCAGACTCGAAAGAAATGATGGCTGAAAAGGGGCTCGCTGTGCAGACGGAAAAGGTTTTCATGCAGCCTGGAACTTATAAAACACAATTATAGAACACAAAGCCTGCAACTAAAGCCCAAATGCCTTTTCAAACTCTTTCATCTCCCTTAGCTTTTGCACGAACTCGCATCCCTTATCGGTGATGGTTATGTATTCGTTATTGCCTTTTTTCATTTTTTTTATGAAGTTTTTCTCAACAAGCTCGTCAAGGTAGGAAATCATCTGCCCGTGGGCAAGATTCGACTTGTACATCAAATGGGTAGGCTTTATCTTACCGCCCCTGTCGAGAATGGAAGCAA
>JACPTD010000026.1:0-9173 GCA_016192955.1 Candidatus Woesearchaeota archaeon
GCAGGATTGGAAGGCTTGTTCTTCGCGCAGGCGTAAAAGACAAGGCAATAAACTGGGTTTGCGTGAATGACGTAACAGACGCTAAAACTCTGGCGCATCTTTTCAAGTACGATTCTGTCCATGGAAGATATGGAGGAAAGGTTGAGTACTCTGACGATTCTTTGGTAATAGACGGAAAGAAAATAAAAGTGCTGTCAGTTTTGGATCCGCAAAAACTGCCGTGGAAAGATATGAATATTGATGTTGTTGTTGAAAGCACAGGCAGGTTTACAGACAGGGAAGGCGCTCTGCAGCATCTGGACTCAGGCGCAAAAAAGGTTTTGATAAGCGCTCCTGCCAAGAATCCAGACATAACTATTGTGATGGGCGTAAATGACAGGGCATACGACAAAAATAAGCACCATGTTGTAAGCAATGCCTCATGCACCACAAACTGCCTTGCCCCTGTTGTAAAGATTCTGCACGACAATTTTGGCGTTAAAAGAGGCTTTATGACAACAATACATGCATACACAGCAGACCAGAAGCTTGTTGATGCGCCCCACAAGGATTTGAGAAGGGCAAGGCATGCCGCTTTGTCAATAATACCAACAACAACAGGCGCTGCAAAAGCGGTTGCGGAAGTCATCCCAGAATTGAAAGGAAAGCTTGATGGACTGGCATTCAGGGTTCCTGTTGCAACTGGCTCTGTGACAGATTTTGTTTGCGAACTGGAAAAAAATGCAACAAAGGAGGAAATCAACATGGCATTTCAGGATGCTGCAAAGAAGCTAAAAGGCATTCTTGAATACACAATTGAGCCGCTTGTCTCATCTGACATAATAACAGACTCTAACTCCTCGATCTTTGACTCCGAGCTTACAAACGTCATTGGCGGCAATCTCGTAAAGGTTGTGGCATGGTACGACAACGAGTGGGGCTTCAGCGAGAGAATGGTTGATGTGATTAAGCTGATTGGGAAATAAGTATTAAAACAATGCAATACTTCTTTGTTGAATGCGCCTAATAAAAGCAATTCCAGAAGACTTTATTGTCAAAGAAATAAGTAGAATAAAAAATCAACAAAACGGACAATACGCCTATTATACCCTGAAAAAAACCAACTATACAACAATTGGCGCGCTCCAGATTCTGTCAATAAAATTCAAAATTACTTTAAAGGATTTCGGATTTGCGGGCAACAAGGACAAGAATGCAATAACAGAACAGAAAGTATCAATTTTCAGGGGCAGCAAGAATTTTGAAAATGTTAAGTTCAACAATGTTGAATTGAAATATTTGGGAAATGGCAAAGAGCCTGTTTCATTGGGTGATTTGGATGGAAATGAGTTTATTATAACCATAAGAAATTTAAACGACTATGAAATTAAAAAAATAAAAAACCTTAAAAATAAATTGCTGAAAATCCCAAACCTTTTTGGCCCTCAAAGATTCAGCAAAAACAACCATTTGGTTGGAAAGGCGATAATAAAAAAAGATTTCAAAAAAGCAGTTGAATTATTGTTGGAGAATAATGGGATTATGGAAGATAAAATTAAAGGTTATTTAAATAAAAACAAAAATAACTATGTCGCTGCATTAAGACTTATTCCATTAAAAACAAGAAAGCTTTTCGTCCATTCCTGCCAGTCATTTTTGTTCAACAAAATTGCCAAAGAGTATTTGAAATCCGGCAAAAGCCCAAAAAATCTTGGAATTCCAATAATGGGTTTTGGTTTTGAATTAAATTCGATAAAGAATAAGCGCTTAAAAAATATCTTCAAAAAAATAACAGACGAGGAAAAAATAAGTCCGAGATATTTCATAATTAACCAGATGCCTGAGCTTGCTTCTGAAGGCGGCTTTAGGGGTTTATTTTTCAACATGAAATTCAAAATATTGGAAATTTCAAATGACGAGCTAAATCAAAATAAGCAAAAAATCAAGATAAAATTTACATTGCCAAAAAGCTGCTATGCTACTGTGGCTCTGGAATTTCTCTTTCAACAGCCTTAATGACAGAATTAAAAACCTCCTTTGGCCTTGGCGAAGCGTCAATGTCAAACAGAATTTTTTTCTTTTTATAATAATCAACCAAAGGAGCTGTTTCCTCATTGTAGACCTGTATTCTCTTCCTCACGGTTTCAGGCTCGTCGTCTTTTCTCATTACAAGGGCATTGCCGCATTTGTCGCAAACATCCTTCTTCTTGGGCTTCATTGTAATCAAGTTGTATGCAGCGCCGCACTTGCCGCAGTTTCTTCTTGCAGTCAGCCTTTTCACAATCTCCTCGTCAGAGGCAACAAGATTCAAAACCAAGTCAACCTTTTTCTTCAGCTTCCACAAAACATTTTCAAGGAATTCTGCCTGGTCAGTTGTCCTTGGATAGCCGTCAAGTATAAAGCCATTCCTGCAGCTTTCCTGCTTCAGCGCATTCTCAACAACCTTGTTTACAACCATATCAGGCACCAGCAGCCCCTTTTCAACATATTCTATAAGCTCGCTGTTGCCGCTTTTGATTTCATTCCTGAAGATGTCGCCTGTTGATATATGCGGAATCCTGTATTTGTTAGCAAGCATATCTGATAAAGTCCCTTTTCCAACTCCCGGCGGCCCAAAAATTACAAGCTGCATTTTAACCCAGATAGCCCACATCCTCTTTTGTGTCTGTTTCTGTTTCCCAGGAAGCTTTCATCTTCTTGACATGGTTGAGAAGTTCCGCCTTAAGGCTTGCCCATTTCCCGGCAAAATCAATGATAAAATCTGCTTCATCTCTCTCATTATACCCCAAAGAAAGCTCTATCGACCTTCTGTTTAAGATCATTAGCTTGCTGTACAGCTCATACATCTGCTTTTTTTCTTGCTCGTCAAAAGCCCTGGTTTCGTGCATCGCGTAAAGATTTGAAGTGTCAGGCTGCAATACTTCCTCAAGCATTGTGCAATAGAAGTCAAGCTTTTCGCAAATTCTTCTTATTATTGACCTGAGCAGGAAGCTGGTTTCCTCAAAGTCGCTTATCTCAAGCTCAAAGTCCAACTCCCTGAATTCAGGAAGCTTGTGCTTCTTTCTCAGTTCGCTGTATTGCTTCTCTATCTCCTTTGATGTCATTTTGATAGCCTATATTCAAAGTTCTCTATAACTATAAGCCTCCGAGGAGAGTTGCACTCCTGACCTGCAGATGACTTGAGTAGCTTACAAGTTTCGGCATTTTTCTGCCGCAATAGCTACTATGCTACGGAGGCGTTAAAAACAGATTGAGTTTTAAAAGTTTATTTAAATAAGTTTTCAATTTTAATGAATAAAGAAATAAAAATCTATTCCTCATAACCGTAAGTCCTTGCAAAAAACGGCTCCGGGACAGGCACAAATGTCCTCAGCTGCAGGAATTGTTTCACCTTTGCATGTATTCTATAGGCATCTCTCCAAAGCTCTTTCTCTCTTTTTTCTATCTCTACATGGAGAATTCTCTTCTCGTAAATTGGCTTCACGTATTTCAAAAACTTGTGGTTCTGCCACTCGTTGTTCCAGTCGGATTCTATCCTTGCCCTGAAGAACATCTCTATTTCGCCGTTTTGGGCAGTCATTTTCTTGCCCTGGTGGACAACCTCGACATTCTGCAGATAGACAACATGAGCGTCAATATCAAGCCGATTTCTTAGATAGCCGCTGGTTTTGCTCTCAAGGCTTTTATACGCGCGCCACCAAAACCACAGCTCTTTGCCGCCCCTGTGGATTCCCTTTTGATAGACATTCTCTGAATAAAAGGTTTCTATGTCTTCCAGGTAATCGTCGCCGTCAACGCCTCTCCAGCCTTCCTCAAGAAGTGTGTTATGAAGCATTACGTACAGATTCCTCAACGAGAAAACATCACGATATTTTACCCTGAATTCCGGAATCTTGGCAATTTCTCCCATGGCTTATTTTCTTGAAAATTCCTTTTATAAAGCTTTCGTTTTTTTGAGTTTTTTCAGATTAAATATCAAAAAATTTGGCAGTATTTATCTGTTTTTAGGTCAATTTTTCGTCTAAATTGGCAATAACTGTATCAATATGGTTTGAATATTGAAAATAAATGGTTTTGACGTCTATGGACAGAGTGAAATTCTGCCCACCCTAAACTTATACTTAACTTAAATCCATTATTTTTAATCCCCATTCAATTTAAAATCATTTAAAATAATTATTTCAACTATAAAATTATGATTTTGGTTTAACCGAGCACTGGACATGCCTACGTATAATATTTAAACACAACTCATTTATATAGTTTCAATCTAATAAAAATCAGTGATTTTAAATGAATTCAGATAAAATAAATATTTGGGATTTAGGTAATAAGATAAACATTAAAGTTACTGACAATTTTATAGATTTAATTAACAGCAAGATAAAAGAAAAGTATGGGGCTAAGAGAAATGCACATAAAGAACTAATTAGATATTATAACATTCCTTTTTCTACTTTCAAAGTTCGAATGAAAAGAGGTTACAAATATTTTATAGATTTAGATATTTTATTAAATTTATGTAAAATATTAAACATCCCTATTAATGATTTACAAAAAAATGTTATTGCTTACAAATCAAGAAAAGGGAGTAACTATATTGAGAATCCTAAATTACCCATTGAAATAACACCTATGTTCGATATGTTAATTGCACACCACATGGCAGATGGAGGTGTCATAAATCCTAAGAATGGCAGGAAAAAATATTTTGGGTATAGGCAATTCAATGATAATTTCAGAGAACTGTATATTAAGAAATTTGAATCATTAATTGGAAAAATAAAATTTAATAAAGATTATATAAAGGATTCTACAAGAGCTTATTGTCCAACTGTCATAACCAATTTGTTCTTTAGTTATTATAACCTTAAAGAAGAAGATTACTTAACAGAAAAATCTTTCATACCTAAAGAAATAAAAGAAAAGGGTAAAGAAAATCTTCTTGTGGTATTAATTGCTTTTATAATAGATGAAGGGCATGTAGATTCTACATTGATAACTATTGGATTAAAGAATAAGAGATTAATTGAGGATTTACAAGATATATGCAAAAAATTGGGTTATGAGTCAATAAATAAAGAAAGGAAAAAGCAAGGCTTGTTTTATATTTATATACTAAGTGAAGGAGTCAAAAAACTATACAACGATTACAAAGAATTAAAAAAATCTTATCCAGAGGTTTCATTAGGAATTAAAGAGGACAAAGTCAAAAATATAGTAGATATAAATAAAAAAGTAAAGATTTTTCTTAAAGGAAATAAAGAAAAAATCATTGATTTATTATTAGAAAATAATTATTCCGCAAACGAAATTGCTAAAATGTTAAGCACAACAAGGCAAGGTTCTGGATATCTGATGCGAGAATTATTAAAAGAAGGTAAAATTGAGGTAAAAGGATACGGCTATAAAAATACAATAATATATGGATCTAAGGTGATTTAATGTTAGTAGGATTAGTTGGTAAGCCATCAGCAGGGAAATCGACATTCTTTAAAGCATCTACATTAGCAAACGTTGAAATAGCAAATTACCCATTTACCACAATCCACCCTAACCGCGGCACGGGCTATGTCAAAGTTGAATGTGCAGACAAAGATTTCAATGTAAAATGCAACCCAAGGTTTGGCTACTGCATTGATGGAAAAAGGTTTGTTCCGGTTGAATTGCTTGATGTCGCTGGGTTGGTGCCGGGCGCCCATGAAGGCAAGGGCATGGGCAACCAGTTTCTTGACGACTTGAACCAAGCTGATGTCTTGATCCACATCATAGACGCTTCAGGCTCAACAAATGAAAAAGGCGAATCAGTTCCTCCCCTAAGCTACGACCCTTCCAATGACATCAAGTTTCTTGAGCGCGAATTGGACATGTGGTATTTAAGGCTTATAGAAAAGGGCTGGGACAGGTTTGCAAGGATTGTGAATCAGGAGAAACCTGAGCTTAACAAGGCTGTTGCAAAACAATTAAGCTCTTTGAGAGTGACTGAAAAGCTGATGGAAAGGGCAATCCAAAAATTAAGCTTAGACCCTGATATTATGAAATGGGACAGAAATGATATTCTAAAGATAGCCACAGAGCTTAGAAAAGCAACAAAACCAATGCTCATAGCATGCAACAAGATAGATGTCAAAGGCGCTTATGAAAATTTTGAAAGAATGAAAAGTGAATTTCCCGAATGCTTGCTTGTGCCCTGCAGCGCAGAAGCGGAGTTGGCTTTGAGGGAAGCGGCAAAGCATGAATTAATAAAATACATTCCAGGAGATAGTGATTTTAAAATTTTGGATGAAAGCAAATTGAATGAAAAGCAAAAAAATGCCCTGAACTTTATAAGGGAAGAAGTGCTTGGCAAGCACGGCTCTACCGGAGTCCAAAAAGTGCTTGACATTGCTGTTTTTGAATTATTGAAGTATGTTGCCATATTCCCGGGAGGGGTTAACAAGCTTGCAGATCAGCACGGCAATGTGATTCCTGACTGCTTTTTAATGCCGCCTAACACAACTGCCTTGGACTTTGCCTTTAAGCTTCACACCGACATAGGCAGCCATTTCATAAAGGCTATTGACGTCAAGACCAAAAAGCCCGTTGGAAAGGAATATCTGCTGAAGAACAGGGATGTCATTGAGATTGTGACAAACAAATAACGAACATTACTTTTATAAACACGCATAGAAATCTCGTTCTGTGCGTCGGTGGTCTAATGGCTACAACATTTTGTTGCTGTAAATGACTCGAGCCTTCCAAGCTCGGTATCCGGGTTCGAATTGTTTGTGAAGTAATCACAATAAGAAATTCCCGGCCGACGCATGCTATTCTAGCGATAGATTTTTAAATGATTATGGATATTTTTACTACTATGGAGTGTGAAACTAGTCAAGCAGAAGGTCCTGGAGAAGATCCTGATTCTGGATTAGAAAGAGCAGTATCTGATGAGGAAAATCAACAACCAGACAGAGCATGCCGTGAAGAAAATAGCACGGCATTAAAATATTCGCAAAGAAAGGCAAAAGCTGGAAAAGAAGACAGAGAAAGAGAAGTTGCAGAAAGAGAGATTGAAATGCTGGAAAGATGGTATTCAGTAGATGAGAGAAAAAATAACAACTCTTCAAAAAGAGGTCGTTCAAATTCTGGCAGTAATGATAATAAAACTCAGTATGAGATTAGATTGCTTGAAAGAATGCTTGCCTCAAGCCCAGGAAATGAAGATCCTAAAGATGAAGGAGATAAAGACTCTAAAGATAAGGATTCCCCGCATGGCTCGCTTGGTTTTATCTTTCATAAAGATAAAAAAACAGGAGTGACAGAGTATCTTGTTGAGCAGCCTCAGCTTGGAAAATATGACGCAGGCAAAATAAAGCTGCTCGGGGGCCATAAAAAGGTTGGAGAAAGCTTTGGTGACGCAATAAGAAGGGAAGTTGGAGAAGAGGTATCATCACCGGCTAAAGATATTTTGCTGGCAGGGGATTTTGTTTATTACACAACCATGAATGATGTGGTCAATGGCAAAGTTGTGCAAACTGCCGTTTATGAGCGTGAAATCAAGTCAGATGCAGAATGGAAAATTGTCAAATCAGCTTATGGAACGCATGACGCAGGCAATATAAGCGTCCTTTCAGCCCATACCCTCCTTGGCCTTGGCAATGAATATTACGCCTACGGCAACAATTGGGCAAGGATGTTCAAAGATTTTGTAAGAGAAACTTCAGGGCTTGAGGAAGTTATTGGCAGGCTATCCAAAAGCGCTTTAAAACATTCCTTTCCAATTTCTAATTACCACACAGAGCACGGGTACAACCCGTTCTTTAAATCTGCTTTATTGCCATTTCAACCCTAGCCATGCCTCGTGGGAGTCACAGCTTCCACTATCGTTTTTTGAGGAGTTTTTACCGTAATAATTGTTTTGCCTTGGCGCATATTCTTCCTGGCCCTTGCCTTAGGAGACTTTCTTTTGGCTATCACTCCTTTTTTCTTTGCCGTTTTCTTCAGAGAACTAAAAAGTTTAGGCTTTTTTTTAGCGCGGGCCTCGGCTTTACTGCTTCTTCTTTTAAGAATTCTAAGCTGGACATTGATAAACTTTCTTAGTTTGTTCGTTTCTTCCCCTGCGCTTTTAAGCTCGGAATTGAGCTTCTTATTTTTCATTGATTGCGATTTCAGCTCCGCAGCAAGCTTTTTTATTAAGCTGCTGTGGCTGTTTATTCTTGAAATTTCTGCCTTATTTTTAGAATCAAGCCCGCTTATCCGATCTTTTAATAAGCTTGCCGCTGAAACAGCGCTGACAGCTGACTTGTTTGTGTTATCAAGCTTTGACCACAGGCTTAGGCTGTTGCTTTGCTGAAGCCTGATGTCAGATGAGCATTTGCCGATTGAAGCGCTCAAAGCCGATGCGTGGCTGTCAAGAGCAGCCAGTTTTGTTTCGAATCCTATCAGAGTATTCCTCAAATTTTCCAGAGCGATATTGATTTTAGAGATGTCTTCCTTAACAAACCTGAAGGATTCCACAGTTTTCTTTTTATGAACCAAAAATTCTTTTCTCAGCCCCAACTCATACCACTCTCAAATAGCAAAAAATGTTATTCATATTTAAATGTTGTGGAATTTTTGGCTCAAGCATATTTATAAAGTTCGGTTTATTGCTTTTGGCTATGATAAGCATCATAATACCTGCATTTAACGAAGAAAAATATTTGCCAAAATTGCTTGACTGCATTAAAATCCAGACCTGCAAAGATTATGAAGTAATTGTTGCTGACGCTGATTCAAAAGACACAACAAAAAGCATAGCAAAAAAATATGGCTGCAAAGTTGTAAAGGGAGGCATGCCTGCAGTCGGCAGAAACAACGGGGCAAAGATGGCAAAAGGAAGCATTTTATTGTTCTTGGATGCTGACACAATCATAGAAAAGGATTTCATAGAAAACGCGCTGATGGACATGGAAAAAAGGAACATTGATGTTGCAGGCTCCTGCCTTTATCCTTTAAGCTCAAACTTGCTTGACAAAATTTTTCTCTCCGTTTTCAATATATGGACCTTTGCAACGCAATGGTTCTACCCTAATGCCTGCGGCAGCGGGATTTTCTGCAGTAAATGGCTGCACAAAAAAATAAAGGGCTTTGATGAAACAATAAAGCTGAGCGAGGACATGGATTATGCGAGAAGAGCGGGGGAATACGGCAAGTTCAGGCTCATAAAAAATTCA
>JACPTD010000026.1:9208-13309 GCA_016192955.1 Candidatus Woesearchaeota archaeon
GATATATTCAATGAGGAGGTATGAAAAGGAAGGCAGGTTTAAAGTTGGATTTAAGCTGTTCCTGTCGGCATTGTACAGGCTGTTTTTCGGCGAGATAAGAAGCGATGTTTTTAAGTATGATTTAAGGTATAGGAAATGAAAATAGGAAGAGCGGGAAAACTTCGTCCGCAGAGTTTGAGTTGCGGCGTCATAAAGGACGAAGTCCAATAAAATAAGTGCATTAAGGGCGGGCTTTTTAGTTAATTTTATTAATGAGTCAAATATATTGATTAATATGATATTGGTTTTCGATTTGAGTGGTGTGTTTTTCAATGATGGATTAAAAGTAGCTGTAAAAAGAATTAGTGATGAATTTAAGTTAAACCCTGAAATTGTTGAATTTGTGTTAAATGGTTCTTTTGCACAAAAATATAGAACAGGATTGATTGAAACAGAAGAATTTTGGAAGCAAGCAAAAGACTATCTTAAGGTTGATGACATTAAAGAAATTAAAAAAATATTCTTTGAGTCTTATCATCCTCATGAAGAATCAGTTCAATTGCTGAAGAGTCTTAAAAACAAAAAGATAAAAACTGCATTTCTATCAAATAGTCCAAAAGACAGAACAGAATTTTTGAATAAAAAATACAATTTTATATCATTATTTGATTTTGGGTTATTTTCCTTTGAAGCTCACGCTTGGAAGCCTGATAAAGAGATATATCAAAAATTCTTGAAGAAATTTAATCTTAATCCAAACGATGTAATCTACATTGATGATAGAGAAAGAGACATAAAACCTGCAAAAGAACTTGGAATGAGGATTATTCTTTTTCAAAATATTAATCAGTTGAAAGATGAACTGAAGAAAATAGGAATATCGGTTTAAAGCCCACCCCTTCTATTAATAGCCGCAACTCAAATTGATTTTAATCGGTCAGCCTGTCCCACAATTCATAAAATATAAATACTAGTTCTCGTCAATAAATATTAATTTTACCGTCTAAAAAAGAGGTGATTTTATGGCATACATCGCATCAAGCAAAAACCAGAACTGGCTTCTGCCTTTGTCAATAAAAGATATGATTCCGAAAGGCCACATATGCTTCCTGGTTGAAGAATTCGCTGGCTCGCTGAACTTCTCAAATTTTGACATGATTTATGATGGAGCAGGGCACCCTGCATACCATCCGAGAATAATTATGAAAGTGCTCACAATGGGGATGCTCTCAAAAGTAAGAAGCTCAAGAAAACTTGCTGCAGGATGCAGGGAAAACTTTGTTTTTATGTATTTGGCTGAAAAGGTTCAGCCAGATTTCAGGACAATAGCAAGATTCAGGAAAGATAACCCTGAATTTGTGAAAAATGCATTCAAGAAAACCGTTGAACTTGCAAATAAAAGCAAGCTTATCGACTTAAGCTTCATCTCAATTGACGGCTCCATGCTGAAAGCATACGCAGGAAAGAAACGGTATTTTGACAAAAAAGGGCTGGATAAGCTTGACAAAGCAATAGATAAAATGGTTGAAGAGGACATTGCAATTGACGAGATTGAAGAGCAGATTTTCGGAGACAAAGAAGAAGGCCTGACAGGAATAGATGAAAGAGACTTAAGGAGGATAGTAAGAGATTACAAAAAAAGCGAAGATAAAAAGAAGATTAAGAAGAATATTAAAAAAGCAAAGAATGAGCTGGAAAAATATTCTCTAAAAAAAGTTTCAATCTCTGATCCTGAATCAAGGATGATGCAGAACAAGAAAGGATTTTCTGAGCTAAGCTATAACACTCAGATTTCTGTCTCCAGAAATCAGATTATTTTATCGAATGATCTCTGCCAGGACAAGCACGATGCTCACCAGTTTATTCCCCAAATAAAAAATATCAAGGAAAATGTTAAGCTGAGGAAAGATACTAAATTTGGAGTTGATTGTGCTTACAGCGACGGAAAAAACATAAAGTTTGCAGAAGATGAAGGCATTAATTTATATGTTCCTTCAAGAGCTCAAGCTCAGGAGCTTGAAGGCAAAGAGCAGACGCTGAACCATGACAATTATGAGTATGACGCTAAAAAAGATGAGCTGATTGTTGGCAAGCATAGATTTTACTTTAAGAGCATTTACACAAGAAAAAGTGGAAAGAAAATTATCATGTACTATAATGACCAGCTGAAGAAGAAAAAAGACGTTCCTTTTTATTTTAGGGAGCGGCTTAGGATGAAGGCAAAGATGGAGAAGCCCGAGTCAAAAAAGGTGTATGGTACAAGAAAAATTACTGTCGAGCCCGTGTATGGAAACATCAAGGAAAATCTTGGCTTTAGAGGATTTCTCCTTCGCGGAATGAAAAGCGCAAAGATTGAGCTTAATTTGGCGTGCATAGCGCATAATTTGCAGAAAATATGGAGAATGACAGCGGCCAAAGGCTGCTGAAATTATTTTTTGTTTTGTTTTTTAGGTTTAAAAAATAATTGCGGGACGGCTTCCGGTGTTATACAAGTTTTCGACCAAAGGGAGAAAACCGAAAAGTTTATGTCGGAATTTAAGCTGTGGCATAAATGGAGACAATAAACTTTTCGAGTTATGACGCAGGCAAATTCAGTCAAGCGCATAAAACTTCAGCGTTTCTCTTAATAAAATCGTGCGCAATCAAGAATTTGCCGAGTAATAATTTTGTATAACCGAGTAATAATTTTGTATAATGCCTGTTAAATGCCTTTTGAGCTACGAAGTTCTCAAAAGTTTCGTCCGAAAAGTTCGAAAACCCGCCGTAAATCCAGTTGTCGCCGTAGTTTATTTTCGTAGTATTTTATTTATGTTCTTAAAAAAGAATGAAGCATTATCAAAAGATTCTTTGGCTGGCTCTCGATTTGCTTGTGGCAGTTTTTGGTATGTAAATCTTCCTCTTTTTCCTTTTTCTTTTGAAAATATCCCTAAAAGTTCTTCTGCCCTTACTACCATCTTCTGATAGATTTTGAGCAATTCAACATCAAGCTTTCCTGTTCTAACAAGATATTTTTCAAAAGCGTCCAGAGTTTTCTTATGGACTTCAGGAGCTTCTGTTTTTATTCCTATTCTGATTAAACTTGCTTTGGCAGCATAAAAAATACTGTAATAAGAATGACTAATCACACTGCTGTAAAATGTAAACTCTTTTTCCAGTTTAAATTGTTCTTTTTGAAGTGATGGATTGCTGGAAATATCAAAAAGCATCTGAGCAGCTACAAGCTCGTTTTCTGCTCTTTGAAGATACAACTCCGCTTCGTCATTCATTTTTTTGCCTTTATCAAATTACAATAAGGAACGTAACCATAATAAACTATGTTGCTTTTAAATATTTGTTTTCCTACATTCTCTGAATCTGCCTGCAACATTTCTAAAAACTCATTTCTTGTAAAGATATGGCAGTCTATTAGAATAATTTCCCTTCTTTTTATTGTTTCTAAAAATGGAGTAATTTCTTTTTTTGTTTGTTCAGATTCCACAATCAAAGCAATATCTAAATCTGACTTTTTAGTTGCCTCATTTTTTGCATAACTACCGAATAGAATTAAAATAAAGAATTCCGTTTGTTTAAAAATTCTGTTTTGAATATCTTCTAAGGTTTTTTTAGGTACTTTGCATTTGCTGATTTCAGATTCATTTATAAGGTTGAGATAAGAAAATGTTAGATTATTATTTAGATTTAAGGAGTAAGTGGTTACATCTCCTATTTCTTTGGTTTTTACTATATCCTGCTTCCGGAACTCCTTTAATGCAATTTGGACTATATTATTTGATTTTTGCCTGCTTTGTTGTTTTATTTGCTTAAATGTCAAACTAGCAAAAATATCTTTTTTGAATACAGCCAGTATATTGAATTGTTCTTTTGTTAACATAGTAAGGTATAAAACAGAACTTCTTTATATATTTACCTATTTTTTGGTATTGAACTACCTATTTTTTGGTATGAATAAAGAATTTATAATAAGGCTCTTATTATGCGCATAATCCCAATTTGCTCTCTGAAAAAGAATATAATAAGAAGAATAAAAACTAATACAATAAATGCGACAACTACATTGAATGTTGATGAAGTTTCTGGTGTTTTTATCTTTATTTTTTCTTCGCTTATATAATTAGAAAAAAT
>JACPTD010000027.1:0-3790 GCA_016192955.1 Candidatus Woesearchaeota archaeon
CCAGAATGGACAGCTCAATTTCCAAAGAAATCTTTGACTTCTTCCTTTTTCTTTTCCTGTCTTTAAGGTGCTTTCTTCTTTTGTTCCATTTGTCAAGCGTCCTTCTTGCTATGCCAAACACCCTAGCAACCAAAGATTTATTATTTGTCCTGTCTACAGCCGGTCCTATGAGACTTCGCTGTTCAGGTGTTAGTCTCATGTGGGGTCACCTCTTTTATAGAGCACCCCACTTTATTCTTCTCAGCACTCTTTGAAAGAATTAGGAGTGTATACTTTTAAGGTTTACTTTACATAATATAAAATCAAATGTGTGACTATCAAAAATTATTTTAGTTTTATTTTTAAGGTTCTTAATTTCAAGTTCATCTTTTAATTTCTGTCTTAATTTTTGAGCATGTTCAAATATATTTGACTCTTCCAATATTCTCATTCCATTATTGTTTAGTGGTGTATCAATTTTCACAAATGCTTTAACAGCATCTTCATCTGTGATTTTTCCTTTTAAATCCTCGGGAATTTTCATTATGTTATCTGAATCTTCTAGCCAATATTCTACTAGTCCTAATTCATCCTCTGTTTTCATTTTTATAAACTTCTCTAATCACTTCCTTCTCCACCACAACTTTCCCAGTAACACTCCTCAACATCTGCCCCGTAACCTCAATATCATAAAACTTCTTTAATTCAAGCCTTCCTTTTACCCCAACAATTATCGGATATGTTCCAAACTGGCGACAAAATGTTGTGTTTCCGTCATAAATCTCTGCATAGCAATTCGTCAATATTGTTCCATTTGGAATTACTCTCTTGAGCATTGGCCAGTCAATCTTCTGCCTTATTTCATTGCGCCATTTCCAGTACATTTTTTTATTTTTTCTCAAAAATTTGTCCTTGCCTTCATTAAAAAGAGAAGTTCCTTCAAAGATTGCAACCTGCCTTATATTAATCCTCCTTAGCATCAATCCTTCATCATAAATCCTAGTCAGCCATTTCATGTTTTCCTCATGGGTTTTTTTGCTTTCATTCCTTAATCCAAAGATTATATTGACTCCTGGCAAGAATTTAGGCATTCCATCACTTCCACTTTCGCTTCCATACTTATTCAAGATTTTAATCGCTTCATAAGCAATTTGAGGAGGAGTATTCAATGTATTGGCTTTGACAACCTCCAAATCAAAGCTCTCAACTCCGAAAGCAGCAATATTCCCAGAATTGCAATACTTGACAATAGCTTTTGTGATTTCAAAATCTTTCTGTTTGTCCATAACTACCTTGACAGGATTTACATTGTCAATGTGCAAAACCTTTATGTCAGGGCAATTTGAATTAATCTCTTTCAGCAATTCAACGGCATAAGGCAATGTATAGAAGCAGGTTTGCTTTCCCAGCCTGAAAAATCTGCAGCCAAGCCTGTAAAATTCAATAATCTCCTTCAAAACATCATCTTTCTCCCTAAACTCCACTTTATTCTTCAAAGGCTCCGTGCAAAAGCTGCATTTCCCAATGTCGCAGCCATGCCCTGTCTCTATTTCAATCATTCTGTAATCAGGAATTTGCCTTATTATTTTTGCGCCTTTCACTGCATAACCCTTCACATCAGAATACTTAAAATTAAACATTGAGTAATCAACCTTATCAAAAACTTTTAAGTCTGCTTTTTCAAAAAATCTGCCTCCGAATAATTGAGTGCCAAAGACAGCAGGCCCTGTAAGTATTTTCCTGCATCTTAAATCCCTAATCATTGGAATTATCTCATGTAAAGTTCCAGGGACGGCAGAAAGATACTTGCCTGGAACATGAACGCCAAGAACTACGATAAGAGTATCTGTGTTTTCAAGTATTTTTTGAATATTTTTATAATTTATTGTCAAGTTGTAAGTTGTGATGTCTGTCTTTTGCGATGGTTTAATGTCTTTAACAATTCCATTGTGCTTTTTCCATAATCTTAAATCGTCAATTGTCAAATAAGCAACTTCCTCATTTAAGCAGCCTGCTATATACCTGGGGTAAGTGCCAAGATAAGGTGGAACGCCTAAGCCTGCTGGCTCGTCAGTATAGCAGTCTAGGATTGTATGTTTCATTATAAAAGAAGGATAACTTATACAATTAAAAAGGTTTTGCAATATATCTATTCTAAGATATAAATCCACGAAAAGCTTAAATACACTTATCCAAAAGTAATAGCTAAACCATGGAGGTGGTCTAAAATCGCAGATGTACAAAAGACATACGCAATGGTTATCGGCGCAGTGCTAGTGCTTTTGGGCCTAGTAGGATTCGTTAACAACCCAATACTTGGGCTTTTCGGAGTTAACGCTGCGCAAAACATACTGCACCTTGTTGGAGGAGGCCTTGGAATATGGCTGGCCACAAAGGGAAGCGGCAAAGCCTTTAACATGTGGGCGGGAGTTGTAGCCCTTGTTGTTGGAGTGCTAGGGCTTGTGCCAGGAGTTAGCGGCTTGTTAGCGAGCATTTTTGGAATAAACGCTGCAATAAGCTACCTTCACATAGCAGTTGGCATTGTTTCATTGGGAGTTGCTTACGGCGTTAAGGAATAAACGCCTTTTTTTTCTTTTTTATGCAGCATAAAAAAATTCTGGATTTCATAGGAACAATATTGCTGTTTATAGGCATGTTTCTGGCTTTTTTGCCTCATGCCTTGCATGTTAAATCAGGGCTGGATGAATCAACTTCCCATTTAAGGCATGCAATAACAGGCATCATTCTAGTGGTTACTGCACTGGGGATCTTAATATTCAATAACAAGGCGCTAAACATCCCAAAAAAACTGCAAAAACATTTAAATCAATAAGATAAACATAATTCTTATGTGGTTTTTGCTATCGGCAATCGCTGTAATCTTGCTTGTGATATTGTTCCTGCTGAACTTCTACAGGGACCCAAAAAGGCAAATACCAAAAGGCAACAATATAGTTGCTCCTGCGGATGGAAAAATAATAAGCATTATAGACACATCAAAAAAAGATATAAAAATAAAAAAGGGATTGTTTGGAAAAATAAAGACAATGGCGAATGATGTTGCAAATCAATGTTATGTTATCTCAATATTCATGTCTCCTCTTGATGTGCATATCAACAGGGCCCCTATCCAAGGGGTTGTCAAATCAATAAAATACACAAAAGGCAAATTCTTTAAGGCTTATGACATTGAAAAAAGCCTTCAAAACGAAAAGAACGAGCTCATAATTGAAAATAAAAGGCTAAAAGTCAAAGTCATACAGATAGCGGGCTTTCTTGCCAGAAGGATAAAATGCTATGCCAAGAAAAATCAAAAAGTTAATAAAGGGCAGAAAATAGGCATGATAGCCTTGTCAAGCCAGACAACGCTCATAGTTCCAAAAGGGGTGGACCTGAAAGTGAAAGTCAGCGATAAAGTGAAAGCTGGAGAAACTGCAATTGCGGCATTAAAATGAATGACTCATTGCTGATATTGTCAAGCTTCATCAAAAACCCAAAGGAGGTGGGAGCTATAGCTCCGAGCTCAAAGTTTCTTACAAGGGAAATAATAAACAGCATAGACTTTAGAAAATCAAAAAACATTGTTGAGCTCGGCCCTGGCTTGGGCACTTTCACCAAAGCAATCCTTAAAAAGGCAAAGCCTGAAGCAAGGCTGTTTTGCTTTGAAGTCAATAAAAAATTCTGCGCTTACTTGGCAAGCAATATCAGCGATGAAAGATTAAAAATCGTTAAAGCCGGCGCTGAAAACCTGGGCAGCAATTTAAAGAAGCTCAGGATAAAAGACGCCGACTGCATCATTTCAGGGCTGCCG
>JACPTD010000027.1:3892-20236 GCA_016192955.1 Candidatus Woesearchaeota archaeon
ATGCAAAAAAAAAGCTTATCCTTAATGAGATAAAGAATTCTTTAGCGGATGATGGAAGGTTTATTCTTTTCCAGTACACAAACGGGCTGGGCAAGCTGCTTGAATCCCACTTCAGCAAAGCAAAAAGGAAATTCGTTCCATTGAACGTGCCGCCTTCTTTTATATACGTATGCGAGAAGTAACGAAATGAAGCTTAGAATAAAAAGGGAAAGGATATTTTTCACAGTCACATGGCTCAGGTGGGTGCTTGCATTTGTTGTAGCAGTGTCCCTTGTGCTGAACAGAAGGAACATAGCATTTTTTATTTTCATTCTTACCGCGCTGGCTGGCTTTCTTGAGAATTTTATATCAAGAAAATACCCTTCTCTGTTGCGCTCGGTAATTGACTTTTTTGCCGACAAGCTGCTTGTCAACCTTACAGCGATAATACTGGCTGCAAAGGGAATAATTCCTGTATGGGTAGCGCTCATATTTTTAGCAAGGGATATGCTCACAATAGTTGGGGGAACAATCCTGATTTACAAAGACATAAGAAGGGAGTTTAAGCCGACTGTGCTCGGCAAAATCAGCTATTTCTTCCAGCTCATGGCATTAATACCTCCAATAGCAACCCAGCAGGCTGACTGGATTTTGATGTACATAGCGTTAATTCTTACAGTCTTGTCCGGCATTTACGCCCTTATTAAGTCGGAGTTCAGATTTATAAGAAGAAAAACAGATTTAGACGAGTTCAGGATATACAAGCTTTTAAAATTTGCAGACATATTCACGCTGCTCAATGTCGCGCTTGGGCTTGCAAGCATAGTATTATCAATAAACAACAATTTTGGGTATGCTGCCTTTGCGCTTATCATAGCAGCCGCTTTCGACTACTTTGACGGGAAAATCGCAAAATCCATGCAGCAGCAAAACACATTCGGCAAAGAGCTTGACTCATTAGCTGACACGGTTTCTTTTGGAGTTGCGCCTGCAATATTCGGCTTTAGCATGATGCAATTTGCATCAAAAATAAACCAGCTGCAGATTACGTTTGGAATGATAGCCTTCACAATATTCCTGTTCTGCGGCATTCTGAGGCTTGCAAGATACAACATAATGGACTTAAAAGGCGCTTTTCAGGGCATGCCCATAACGCTGAACGGCATTATCATCCCTCTCGCCTATTTCTTGGGTATACCCATCAAGTTCTTTCCTTACATTTACCTTGCGCTTGGCGTATTGATGGTGTCATCTATCAGGGTAAGAAAGCTTGCTTAGGCAGCAGCCTTATTGCCTTTGTTCACTGATTTCTTAGGCATGCTCAAAGCCTTATAAATATAGCTTATCATTGCCAGATACACCATGATAATAGTAGCTGTAAGCAAATAGAAATTGTACCTGAAATTGATTAGGATTGATATTATTGTCACATAAGTCATGCCTACGCTCAACCTTGCTATGAAGGTTACAGGCACAATCTTTTGCCTTTTGGCATATGCCATCTTCAAAATGCCGCTGATTATTGAAGGCACAACCAGCAATATGACCCAAAACGCACTGATATAATTTGTCATGACCAATAATACAAACGTGCTTATTATCAGTGTCCAGTCAGTAAACGAGTCCAAGCCTGAGCCAAGCTCTGTCTTTTGGTTCATTAATCTTGCTGAAATCCCGTCAAGCTTGTCGCTCAAAGTTATTACTGCAAAAATCAGCAATGCAATGCTTATTCTTAAATTTAAGAAATAATAAACAAAAGGGAATATCAATAAAAATCTAGCCAGTGTTATAAAGTTTGGCAAATTAACTATTTTCTTCCCTGTTATTTGCCTTATCCTGACTAAATATTCAAGCCCGGAAATAATGGTCAGTGAAACGGCAATAAACATGATGTACCGGCTCAAAGGCAGGCTTAAAAGCACAAAAACAATCGCTATGCTCTGCATAACAGTCTTTGCCTTGCCGAAATTGCTCGCAGGCACGACTATTTTGCTTGGCAACAAATAAATCCTCATTGCTGTTATTATCACTTCTCTTGCAATAATTGCCACAACCATCCATAAGTCAATTCCTTCATAACCCTGCACAAATAAAAATATCAATGCAGTTGAAATCAAGAATTTGTCGGCTATTGGGTCGATAAGCTTTCCAAATTCCGTCACTTGCTTTTTCTTTCTTGCAAAATAGCCGTCAAGAAAGTCTGAAACAGAGAGCATGATGAATATAAAAGACGCCAATAGGTTTTTGTATGGGATATTCGCTAAAAGAACAATTGCGAATAATGGTATTAAGCCCACTCTTATTATGGTTATTTTGTTGGGGATGTTGAATTTAAACTTCATGAAGGCGCAAGATTTATAATGACTTAAATAGTTTTCTAATTATGATAAATAAAGATTTAACAGGAATTTTTCAGGCAATCAGCCTATTCGGAACCCCGTTTTTTTATGCTCCCGCAGTGCTTTTTTTTCTTAAAATTAATCAAAAGCTTGCAATATGGCTTATTTTCATTCTTATTTCAACTGAAATCATCTGTGGAGCTATCAAGTTCATCTACCCAAAAGTTCGCCCAATGCCAATGCCAAGAAATACAATTTTTCAGAAATATCGTGCAGGCAGCTTTCCAAGCGTCCACACAGCAAGAATAACTGCATTTTCAGTTGCAACAGCCTTATCCTACGCCAGTGCAGCCCATTTTTTGATTGCCTTGCTAGCCGTACTTAGCGTTGGCTATTCAAGAATTTATTTAAAGAAGCACTATTTCATAGACGTGCTTGCGGGATTTCTTATTGGGGCAGTTATAAGCGTTTTGGGATTGAACATTCAGTTTTAAGCGGGCTGCCTTAATTCATGCTGTTTCTTAACCTGTAAACTTCATTCATCAAATCCGACATTTGCTTTTTCAAATTTTTTTTGTTTTTCTTCAGATAAACCGGCTTTCCTATGTTTATTGCAGAATTGAATGGAATGTAAGAGGATTTCAAGCCTATGGGCAATATCGGAGCTTTTGTTTCAAGAGCAAGCCTTACTGCTCCTGTTTTTAAGTTTTTGGTCTTTCTTAGACCGCCTTCTGGAAAAATTCCGACTATTTCGCTTGATTTAATAAGTTTTTTTGCTTCTCTATATGCTTGTTCAGAATTAAACAATGGAATACAACCTGCCCATTTCCTGCATATTGTTTCGCCTAAAAACCACCAAGTTGGTGTTGCAACAAAATGCACTTTTTTGTTTAGTTTTTTAAGGATAGGGTGAAATATATAGAAAGGGTCAATGAGATGCTCATGATTTGAGACTAGTATAAATTGTGCATTGACTGGAATATTTTCTATGCCTTTGATATTTCTTATCATTATCCAGTTTAAAGGATAAAACCAAAATTTAGTTATTGGATATACCATTCAATCGTATTTAACCACTAATAGTTTTATTTTTGTTAAAACGACATCGTAAATTTCTTTCAAGAATGCAAATAAGCCGTATTTTTTTGTTTGCAAGCCTATGTGGTCCATCCCATCTAGCTTTACTTTCACAACCTTTAATTTTTTCTTTTTGCAATAGTCGTTCATTACTGACTCTAGTCCCCATCCTTTTATAAGAGGGTACTTCATCATATCAAGAAATACATTTGCGGCAAAAGCCCTTTCGCCTCCTGTCAATGGAAAGTATGGCATCAGCATGTTTCCGATAAAATTTTTCTTGTCTCTCAATCCTATGACCATGGCTGCGCTTTCATCAAGAACATGCCTAAGTAACTTGTCTATGTGTTCTTTTCTTAAGCCAACCAAATCTGCATCAAATGTAAGAATAACATCGGACTTAATTTTGGCGGATGCGGCTTTTACTGCGCCGCCCTTTCCAGAAGGATGCTTAAGATTTATTATTCTAACCCTGAATTTTTTTATTATTTTTGAGGTATTGTCCGTGCTGCCGCCATTCACAACGATTATTTCGTTTATTTTATCGCTCGATGTAAGTGTCTTCAACACATTTCCTACCGTTTTCTCTTCATTATAAACTGGGACAACAGCCGTAACTTTCATTTTATGCAAAAATATTTAAACAATTATATAAGCGTTTTTGTTATGGAAAACATATTGCTGTTCCTTTTAAAATGTTTTTATCTGATGCTGCCGGCATACTTCGCCAACATGGCACCTGTCATGGTCAAGAAAGTTGATTTGTTTGCCTTTCCAATTGATTTCAATAAAAGATTAAACAATAAACCTATACTTGGAAAAAATAAAACATTCAGGGGCTTGGTTTTTGGCATTGTTTTTGCCGTAGTTATTGCCTATATCCAGTTTTTATTGTATGATGTTGGATTCTTTAAGGGCATCTCCTTCCTTAATTACAAAAACTGGCTCTTATTCGGCTTTTTAATGGGGCTTGGGGCTTTAATAGGAGACTTGGCAAAAAGCTTTTTCAAAAGAGGGCTTGGCTTAAAGCCAGGCGCAAAGTTTATCCCATTTGACCAGACGGATTTTGTGATAGGCGCGTTAATATTTATTATGCCGGTTTTTAAAGTAAATTTAAAGATATTTATTGCTGCATTGCTGTTGAGCTTTGCGCTGCACATCATAGTCAACCACATTGCCTTCTACCTGAAGGTAAGAAATGAAAAATGGTAGCCGAGCAAAAACAGCAAATTTGAGACTAAAACAAACCCAATGTTATAAAAGATGATTTTATAATGGTTTTTCTCCTTTTTTTTATAAATTAACGAGGCTGTCGGCACTCCATAGAGCATGATAAGGCTTGCCTCTATTGCAAAAAGATTTGTATTTTTTGAGCTTAAGAAAAACAAAATGCCTAATGCAATGTAAATAAGCGCTGTTTTCCTGGACAAGTCCGCAATTTTGTGTTCAACAAATAATAAGAATGCAAGCAATGCTGTTAAACTAAGGTAGTAATTAAAATAATAAGACGCCATAAAAATAAAAATTAACAATAACAGGGTTTTTCTAAGCAAAATCAAGTATTTTTCCAGCGGCTTTTGCTCCTCAGGCGCTGTTTTAACAAGCATTAAGCCAATCACCAATCCCGAATATGAGATTACAGAGGCAAAAAAATAATTTATGAATTGCATTTCTATTTAATCTTGCTTATTTTTTTGATTCTTCTGATATGCCTTGCTTCATTGCTGAAATCAGTTTTGAGCCATAAGCCGACAGCTTCTATTGCCTCTTCTTTTGTCAGGAATCTTGCCCCAAGAGAGAGCATATTGGCGTTGTTATGGGTTCTTGAAAGCCTCACAATTTCCATATTGCCGCCATAGTAGAGTGCAGCCTTTACACCCTTGATTTTGTTTGCAGCAATGGCTTCGCCCTGCCCAGAAGCCCCGAATATAATCCCTTTGTTATCGGGGTTTTCCGCAACTTTTTTGGCTGTAGGAACTATAAAGTCAGGATAATCGTCCTTGAAGTCAAATTTATGCGCCCCCATGTCCTGAACTTTCATTCCCAGCCTGACAAGATGCTTTTTTACATGCTCTTTCAGCTCAAAGCCCGCATGGTCTGCTCCAAGAAATATTTTTTTTGCCTTCATAATGATTATGTCAAGCCCAGCACTTTTAAATCTTTCTCCAGCCCGGGAACCGTTTTGTATTTCCTTATGTCTTTGCAGTCAATCCATTTAAATTCGACATTTTCATGGTCCAGCTTTACATTGCCGGATTTCGCTTCGCAAAGAAAAGGCATTATTGCCCAGTTTTTTCCATTGCTTTTGTCGTTTTTCTGGAACATCCTGCCTTTTTTCATGATTTTGGCCTTCAAGCCTGTTTCTTCTTTTATTTCCCTCAAAACAGTGTCTTCAGCTGATTCAAATTCCTTCACAAATCCGGAGCAAAAGCTCCATCTGCTTGGATAATTATAGTCTTTTGGCGATTTTTTAAGAATCAGAACTTTGCCCTTGCTTTTAACAACGCCTGTAACAACAAAATAGGTTTTCATCAATGCCTAGAATAAGAAGTTATATTTAAGCTTTAATGCCAGCTTCCTCTCCAAGTTGAGTGCCCCCACTGAATCAGCAAATCAACCCCTAATCTTTCGACTTGCAAAGGCACATCGCAGGCGCCAAAGCACGAGCCCATCCATATGATTGCTGATGCATTTGTGCCTTTTTCTATTGCCTGCTGTATTTCATTTGCCCTTGGCTTCAGCCCATCAGGCAGCTGAATGCAAACCAATCTGGCATTTTCACTGTTGATTCTCTCAATGACTTTGGAAAGCTCTAGGTCGTAGCGGTGCATAATTATTGAGAATATTAGGGGGTTTATAAAGTTTATTTCAATTTTTTATTTTTTTTATGTCATTTATTTGAAGTAACATGACTTTTGATTCTTCAGCAAAACTACTTCCAGGTGCAAGCCTAATCACCTCAGCTAAGTATTTAGTGGCATCTTGCAAGTTGAATATGTTGTGCCCAAATTGGCCGTGACCATAGTGCAATCTACCTAGCCAATATGACGCCTCAACTTTTACCTGAATACTTCCAATTCTATAAGCTTCTTCCAACCTCTTTTTACCTTCTTCTAAAGGTTTTGGTTCTGTTATGCAACAAAGTATTTCTCCAGATTTCAAGTAAGCTTCAGCTACATAAGGCACTTTTCTGTCTTTGATTATATCATCGTAAAAACTCAACGCCATTTCAATAGCTCGCTTTCCAACCGAGGGCTTAGAAATCAAATTGTTGTAAATCTTTAACATCATCTCAAGATTTCTGTCCCCATCTAATGTGTCAGAAGCCTGCGCATAAACTGGAGGTTTTTGTTGAAGTGGATATTGCTCAGGAGGAGGCAAATTAAGCTGGGCTGATGTCAGCTGCAAAAATGCAAGCAGCGCTTCTAAAGGTTTTTTTAACATCTTGGTTTTATTCTTTGTTTTTTTGGCTTAGCAACAGCAGTTTTTCGCTGTAAAAACTTCTTCATAGCCTCTTTTTGTTCTTCTTTTAGTGTTGTATGAGTTCCAAATAAGCTTGAAAAATCAGTTTCCACCAGCAACTTAATAAATTCTCTTCCTTCTTCACTTGGCTGCGCATTCTCAATAGGAGATGAGGTTTGCCCCATCTTGTGCTCTGTATAGATTACACCAGCTAATTTAGGGTCATCAAAAAAGCTTGCTCCATTTTGTGGCTGCCTGTTCTTCCTTGCCATCAAATCCGCCAAATCAAGGTGCAAATACCTTATATTTTCAACTGGATCCTGCAATATATTTTCTAATTCTGCCCTAAATCTTTCCCCTATACCATACTTTCTGCTTAATCTTCGAGCTCTGCTAATCTGGATTTGTCCTGGGCCTAAGCTTGTGTCTGTGCCGCAGAAAAATCTTGGCTTGTAGCCAAAAAAAGAGAGGTATTTTGTAGATGGGACTATATAAGTGTCCCAAAATTTGGCAGTCTCTCCAATGCCCAAAAAGTCAGCCAAGTCCTCGTATCCCGGCCTTTTGCGGTTTTCTTGAAGTATTGTGGTTGCAAGCATTTCTGGAGGCACAATCCTGTACTTTAACCAGTAGCCTATAATTTCATCTTTGTATTGATGAAGGAAAGCGATTGCTCTGCTATGTCCAGAAGCTAAATCTTGCTGGGTTGCGCCTATCAAATGCTTAGATAAATTATCAGAGTCGCGATTAGGCAAATCTACTACACCGACAAAAGCAACCATACCAGATGCTAATACAACAGCAATATTCCTCTTTAAGAATGCTAGAGATGTATAACTTTGAGATGATTTGTATGTTGTCATTTGCTCTTAAAGAATCTGGCTTAATTTTCATAATCTACTTATGTTTTGTAAGACCATAAATTTCTTCTTTTGTTAGATATATGTTTTGTCCTCACAAAAACATCTCATCCATCTCGAAATCAGAAAGCTCCTTCTTGTTTATTAATTTGGCGAAATCCTTGTCTTTCATCTTCTTCCTTTCATTCCTCATTGCCTCAATCTGTTCCATGTCCTCGTCAAAAAATAATTCTTCCACTTCCATTTTTAATCAGTCAATAAGTAAAATTATACGCACCTTTTTCTTTGAGTGTTACCCCAACCCTAAATATACCATCAATGCCATGGTATCCTGTGAAATTTCCGATATAGTCTCCATTTTCATCTTTTATTCTCCCACTAACATGCGAATCTGGTTTGCTTTTTGACTTCAATTTTCTCATTTCACTTTCAAATTTGTCAATAATTACATCATAAGTTATTGTTTCAACACTGGGCCTGTGTGTTGGCGGCATAGTCGCACATCTTGATCCCGTAAGTGCAAGCAATTCCAACGCTAATAATACAACTGCTGCTCCTTTCCTCATTTTAAATCAACCGCTATACTCCTGATTAGCTGAATAATCAACTTGCTTCTCGTTTTTGGCATTAGGATTGCTTTCTGCTATTGAGCACGCTAGACACATATTAACCCCCAAATTGTTTATAGTTATTTATTACTACATAGTGATATAACTAGTATATAAAGTTTTCGGTAACTATAAAGTCCCGTCGGTGATTTATAAATAAAAATGTGGCTGTTTATTGTGTGGAGTTTAGGCTTATCGTCGGTATGGCTTTTCATCAACCAAAAATAAGCCAAAATATGTCTCGACGGGGTTTCGTCGGAGCTTTATTTCGTCGGAGCTTTATAGTTACAGTTTTCGCTTGAGAATATTTAAATTAATTATTTTCTATATTGAAAGAAATAATGTATATACTATATAATGTACCATTTTACCGGGAATCCCGGTAATTTTGATACATTTAAATATAAGTTTAATTTACCTTTAACAATGAAGCTTCATTTACCTAATAGTGTTTGGATTGGTAATATAGACCCTTTTCTTAAAAAAATGGACACGTCAAATGGAGAACTAGAGATTAGTTCTCATAAAGATTGGATTTCAGTCCATCCTGTAGTTTTATGTATGGTCACTTCTCTTGGTTTAAAAATACGACATGAAAATAAGAAAATTTTATTTCAAAAGATGACTGCAACTTCAAAACATTACTTTCACAGAATGGGTTTATTTAAATTACTTAAGCTCAAGTCCGAGATGGAAATTAAAGAGCACGAATCTGCAGGTAGATTTATACCAATTCAAATAATTAAGAATTCTAAAGAACTTGATAATTTTATAACAGAAATGATACCCCTATTACACAAAGAACCTGATAAAGTAGAACCTATTAAGTATGTTGTTACTGAATTAGTAAGGAATGTTTTTGAACATGCCCAATCTAAAATTGGTGCTGTAGTTTGTGCTCAATATTATCCCAAAAGTAATACTATCAGAATTGGTGTAGTGGATATTGGTATAGGAATTAATAAATCAATAAGTAAGGTTTGGAATCCTAAATCTGATTTAGATGCAATATCTCTTGCCTTAACACCAGGAATTACAGGTACTACAAGGAGGATTGGAGGTACGGGAGAAAATGCTGGAGCTGGTTTATTTTTTATCAAGTCTCTTGCAAAAATAAATCGTGATTTCTTTATTATATATAGTGGCAAGGCTATGTATAAGTTATTAAAAAATCCAAAAAATAAAGAAGCTAAATTGATTGCAGAACCTCTTCAAGACCATAACTCACATGGAGAAGATTATCCTTATTGGCAAGGTACTGTTGTCGGTATAGATTTATGCCTCAATCAACATCCGAATTTTGATAAAATCTTAGATTTGATAAGGGACTTTTATAGGAGAGCTAAGAAGCAAAAAATAAAGGAACGATTTAAGAGACCAAGGTTTATATGATTGAAATAAAAATTTATAAAAAAATAGGAAATTTTGCAGGAAATAAAGACATCGCTAAAGAAATAAGAACTAAAGAAATATTACCATTCATAAGAAAAGAGGATAAAATTTTTTTGGATTTTGAGAATGTTAATTCTGCCACACAATCTTTTATTCATGCATTAATTAGTGATGTAATAAGAAAGGAGGGAATAAAGGTTTTAGATAAATTATTTTTTAAAAATTGTAACGAGACAATTCAAAAAATAATTGGTATTGTAGTAGAATATATGCAAGATACAGGTAAGAAGGATTAAAGTTTTTTACCAACCAAAACTACTTATCTTTATTTAACTGGATGCCTCATATAATGCCTGCAGCCAAGGCAATAGTAAATAACCCTGTGCTTATGGATTCTGACCCTGCAATTTGCACCTGGCACTAAATATCTGTGGCAATTCTTGCAAAACCTTTTCTTTAAGGAAGGAGGCAGCCTTATCTTGTACTTCATTGCAATTCTTCTTGCCATCTTGACATACTTGTCAGAAATACTGCTGTCTTCTTTAAACACTTCCTTGGCATGCCTGAACAGAAACTCTATGCGCTTTTTTGCTATTTTCTGCTGCTGTGCTGGCTTTTTACTGTATCTTTTTGGCATTTTGGTTTTTAATATACCTAGAGCGGTTAATGCCGCTGAGCTGTAAAGTTTGCCGAAGGCGGATTAAATTATTTTTTATTATTGTTTTAGTTAAAGTTATCCTTTACTTAATGTTTTGCTTACAGTTTGCCTTTGAAAATAAGGCATTCCAATGAATATCATTTTTTTAAAAAAAACAGATATATAGCAAATCACACAAATATTTGAGCATAAAAATGTGATTTGCTTATTACGAACGAGCATGTATTGCCCACTTAATTATGTGAGTGAGTATAGATATAAAACTTCCCAAAAAGAATTCTGCTTAAACAAACAAAGGCACCAGAACCAAAGTTATCGTGCTCAGCAATTTAATCAGAACATGCAATGAGGGCCCTGCCGTGTCCTTAAAAGGGTCTCCAATTGTGTCGCCTGTAACAGCTGCCTTATGGGCTTCGCTTCCTTTTCCACCGTGCTCGCCTTCCTCAATAAGCTTCTTTGCATTGTCCCATGCGCCCCCTCCTGTATTCAAAAGCAAAGCCATCAAAATTCCGGTTATTGTGGCAACCATCAGGAATGCAGCAACCGCCTCATAACCTAAAAACACTCCAACAACAACAGTCACAACCACTACAAGCAATCCCGGCAAAATCATCTCCTTTAATGACGCCTTTACACAAATGTCAACAACTCTTGCATAATCCGGCTTTTCCTTGCCTGTCATTATTCCTTTCTTTTCCTTCCACTGCCTTCTCACTTCATTAACAATTGAATAAGCAGCATCGCCAACAGCCTTTATAGCAAAAGCGCTGAACATAAATATCAGCATTGCGCCAATCAAAGCGCCTACAAACACATGAATCTTTGCAATGTCAACAGCAACAACCTTCAATCCAGTATGCTTTGCAACGTCATCAAGATAAGCAGTGAATAAAAGGAAAGCTGCCAATGCAGCCGAGCCTATTGCATATCCTTTTGTCAAAGCCTTGGTTGTATTGCCAACAGCATCAAGCTTGTCTGTTCTTCTCCTGACTTCGGCTCCTGACTTGCTCATTGCAGCTATTCCTCCTGCATTGTCTGTTATCGGGCCAAAATTATCCATGGCAAGTATATAGGCTGCAGTTGCCAGCATGCCCATAGTTGCAACAGCAGTTCCATATAAGCCGCCGTGATCTATGCCGCTCTTAACTCCAAAATAGAATGATGCGATTAAGGCTATTGACAAGACTACAACAGGCAGAACAGTTGCTTCCATGGCAACCGCAAATCCGCTGATTATGTTTGTGGCATGGCCTGTCTGCGATGCCTTTGCTATGCTTTTTACAGGCCTGTATGTTGATTCAGTATAATAAACAGTTATCCAAACAATCAATATGCTTGTGACAAGCCCGACCAATCCTGAATAGAAGAACCAGTTGCCTGTGCCAGGAAGAAGCCATTTAGTTGTAAAGTAAAAAACAATTGCTGCCAAAAAGCTGGTTATGTAATAGCCCCTGTTTAGCGCAGTCATTGGATTTTCATTTTCATTCTTAAGCCTGACTGTCATAATGCCAACAATGCTTGCCAATAATCCAAAGGCTCTTGCAACAAGCGGGAATAAGATTCCTTTAAGCCCGAAAGCAGGGTACAAAGCAACACCAAGAATCATTGCGCCTATGTTTTCAGCAGCAGTGCTTTCAAACAAGTCAGCGCCTCTTCCCGCGCAGTCGCCCACATTGTCGCCAACCAAATCTGCTATTACAGCAGGGTTTCTTGGATCATCTTCTGGAATTCCCTTTTCAACCTTTCCAACTAAATCAGAGCCGACATCAGCAGCCTTTGTGTAGATGCCTCCGCCAAGCTGCGCAAACAATGCCACAAAAGAGGCGCCAAACCCATAGCCGACAATCAGGAAAGGTATCTCTTTGGCGCTTAATCCAAAGCTAAACAAGTAATAGATAACTGAAACTCCAAGCAATGACATTGCCACTATCACTATACCTGAAACAGCTCCTCCTCTAAACGCAACCACAAATGCATCATTCATGCTTTTCCCTGCAGCGCTTGCAGTCCTTGAGTTTGTCCTTACAGAAACCCACATCCCGAAAATGCCTGCGAATGCAGAGCTGACAGCCCCAAATATGAACGAAGCAGCTGTTCTCCATCCAAGCTCTGTGTCTTTGCCAAATACAGCGTATGCTCCGTATATGATAAGCGCTAAAAGAATTGACATCACAGCAATTGTTGTATATTGCCTCTTGACAAAAGCCTCTGCCCCAATCTTTATGGCGCTTGAGACTTCCTGCATTGCTGCTGTTCCAGTGTCCTTTTTAAGAATTTGCCGTGTAAGCCATCCTGAAAACAGCAAAGCCAAAACGCTTATTATGATTACAGTAAGCAATAACCCCATTCAATCAGGGAAAATATAGTTATTTATAAAGGTTATTGAAATCCGTGTTTTTAGCCCTTTAAAATAGTAAAAATTATATGCACCAAGCCCTTGAATGCTTAAAATGCTCAATTTCCTTAAAAAAATATTCCAGAACGAAGAGCAGGAGCTGAAAAAAGCAAGGGAGATAAGCCTGCAAAACCTTGAGGAGTGGCTCAATGAGCAGGCAAAGCCACTGGCTGAAGAGCTAAGGCAGCAGACAGAAGAAATACTGATGAGGGTTAATGAAGAATTGCAAAGGGCAAGGTTCAATGTTGAAGTTCTGGAGAATGCAAAGCTGCAAAATCCAAATATCCCGTTTAAGGCAAAACAATACATGGAAGGCAACAGGAAAGCATACGCAAGGGCAATCAATTCTTTTCTTGGGCATATGGAGATAAACAACAGGGACTACTTTTACCTTCTTGATTTTTCCAAGGAGTTTGACAGCCTGATAAATGACTTAAACAAGGGAACTTTAAGAAGCTACACAATACTGCAGGAGTTCTTTGCCAATGAAACAAACAAGATAGCGCAAAATCTGAAGAATTTTGACACTTTATTCTCAGAATTAAAAAAGGTGCTGAAAAACGAAAGGATGGAATCCATCAACAATGCAATGGGAAAAATACAAAGCCTGAAAGCCAGAATAAAGCAGAAAATAAATGTTGATGTGGATTTTAAGGGCGCTGAAGCCGGAACAAAGCTTGCAATTGAAGAGAAGAATTCAATAATGGCTGAAATAGAGAAATTCAACAAAAGCGGCGAGCATAATGATTTTTTAAGGCTGAATGAGGAGAAAAAAGGCAAAGCCAATGCCTTTTACAATGATGAAAGCCGGATTCTGCAAAGCTTTTCCTTGCTTGACAGGCCATTGAGAAAATACTCGCATATCGCATTTGAGCATGAAGAAATCGTCTTGGACTATTTAAAGCAGCCGATTGAAACGCTTGCGAATGACAAGAGCTTGGCAATTTTGGAAATTTTGAAAAGCCTTGGAAAAATGCTGCAGGAGAACAAATTGCAGATTGACGACAGGAAAAGAGAAAAATCCTTGGAAGAAATAAAAAAGCTGAACAAGGAGTTCTTTGAGCAGTTTCTGAAAAAATACTTTTCATTCAAGGCTGAAATGGAGGGCATAGAGAATAGGATAAAGGCTTCTGGCGTGCCTGAAAAATTCAGGAACTTCAACAAGCAGCTTGAAGAATCCAATTTGAGGATTGAGAAAAATAATGAGGAATTTGACAGGCTGAAAAATGAAGTGGCAAAGATTGACAATGCCATAACAGGCTTAACAAGCGGGATTGAGGCTTGTGTAAAGGAAATTTTTGACGAGGAAATAAAGGTTCTTCAAAATTCTCTATAATTTATGATTTAACTGATTCCAGCTCTTTTTCTATATCTATGCCAGATTTGGCGACTTGAAATAACTTTGTTTTTCTAACATTCGGTGTTAAACAAATAACTCATTTCTTCTTAACTAGATCTTTTAGCGCCCTGCTTATCGGAAATTGCGGTAAATAAGCGGCAATAAATAATCGCAATTTACGAGATAGACAATTGCGTGTAAATATCATACAATCAACGCAATTGTCTATATGTGCGCCTTATCAACATTTAATTCGCGCTTAAGTTTTGTTGGAGTGATTGGGGCATTTAATTTTGATAAATATTGCAAAACCTTAGTCCTATACTTGCTCCTTAAAATGTAGCTAACATTGTCCCATTTAGTTGCCATGTAATTTTAAAAAAGTATGTGCATAGCTCTTAGACGAGGGCAATTCGTAGATTATACTAATAGCTCGACGGGAGTTTTAAAACTAGCTATGCGCATACCAATACGCGCTTCTGCTGAAAAGAGGGAAAGTTATAAATAGCAGAAACTCAAAAAAATGATAAAAAGGGTGAGCAAATGAAAGAATATGGCGATATTAATGATTATTTTGCTGTCTTTAATACGCTTTTAAGCCCAACTATTGCAGAGCATCCTTATTATGTTAGAACTTACAAAAATTTAAAATCATCAGGAACGAGGAATATTGCTTTAACAATTTAGATATAGTACGCTTCTGTGTTTCCAAGTCTCTAGCAGGGACTCTTAATAGCCAAATTCCGAAGTGCTTAGAAGAAGAAAATTGCTCTTCGGTAAAATGCTTATCTCTTGTAATTAGCAATCTTTGCTCAGATAAAGCAAGCTCAAACACGTCTCCATTCTCAATACCTTTAGGAGAGAGTTTAACGTCATGCCCTAACTTGGACAAGAAAGGATACAATCCTCTATGTACATGCTCAAAAATTCAAACGGAATTTTTGGCACACCAAAAATCGCTATGCGATTTTTTAGTGTTTTCATCAAATAAGAACCTCATTTTAAGCAGGGACAAGATCAAAACTTCTTTCTGTGAGTTTGGCAGCAAAGTTCAAAGCTGCCTTGATATGCTTATTAGTAAGGGAAGGATAAGCTTCAATGATTTCTTTAGTATCTGCTCCATCTTCGAGCATTTCCAAGACTATGGAAACCATGATTCTTGTGCCTTTGAAAGTAGGCTGGCCATGGCAAATGTTGGAGTCCGCAACAATAAATTCATTAATTTCGGTTCTCATAATCTTGATAATGATAATTCACTATTTAAATCTTATGAAAATAATTGCAGAACTTTTGGCTTCTGCTGAAAAGAGGGAAAGTTATAAATATCAGAAACTCAAAAAAATGATAAAAAGGGTGAGCAAGTGGAAGAATATAGCGATATAGTTAACTTAAAGGACTACAAGGCAATAAAAACATTGCTTCTTGTGCTCTTATTAAGCTTCATGTTCATAGTTTCAAGCCCTGAGTTTTACGCAGTAACAACTTACATAAATTAAGTGAACCAAAATGAAAAGGTTATTGCCTGATACAAATTTTTATGGATTATTGGCAATGGATTCAGAAAGATTAAAGGTAGTTGGAAGCATAAAAACAAGCAGAGGGTTAGTGATATACGGGTTTAAGATAATAAGAGATGAATTAAGGGACATTCCCAAGAAAATTAAAATTGAAGGAAGAAATCTTAGGATAGACCTTCTAAATCTTCACGATGAAATCATAGGAAGGCATACACTTGAATTTGCAGATACTATTCAAAAAAGAGCAGATGACTACTATAAAGCATATAGAGAATTTGGCGGTGCAAAAACAAGAGACCATATAATCAAAGATTTTTTGATAGTTTCATGCGCCTCCCTCAACAACCCTGATATTGTAGTAAGCAATGATGAAAAGAGCATGCTAGCAGAAAATGCAGTAAGAGCTTACAATCTTGTTAACTCGGTAATCGGTAAAAAAACGCCTCAATTTATCAGCTATGAAAAATTTAAGAATTTTTTAGGTGGTAAGTCTAATGAATTCCTCTAGAGCTTTTGCATACTCGGGATATTTAATGTGCTCTTCTATGTCATTGCAGACTTTCTCCCATCTGGGGCGCAACTTAAGTTTTTGTTCCATAATAAGCGTATTGTTATTCCATCTATATAAACCTTACGCTTGAAAATAACAAAAAATAAATACTAGAAACTCAAAAAAATGATAAAAAGGGTGAGCAAGTGGAAGAATATAGCGATATAGTTA
>JACPTD010000080.1 GCA_016192955.1 Candidatus Woesearchaeota archaeon
AGCAGGTGGAGGAGGCGGAGGCGGAGGCGGCGGAGCAGCACCAATTCCCATCATAACAAATTTCACAATAGACAAAACCAGCCTGAAGGTTGTGCTTAAGCAGGGAGAAGTAAAAAAGGAAACATTAAGCATTAAAAATACAGGAACAACCATATTTGATGTAAGGGCAATTTTGCAGGATATAGGAAAATTCAAAGTTTCTCCAGAAGTAAGTGAAGTAACCACCAAATTAAACCCAGATGAGGAAAAGACAATAGAATTTACATTCAAGGCATTGGAAAATGAAAAGCCGGAAATTTATCCTGGAAAGATTACGTTTAAAAGCCCGTCTATAGAAAAGGAAATTGCCGCTGTAATTGAAGTCAACTCCGCGCAGCCATTGTTTGATGTTGATGCTGAAGTGCTCTCTGAATCTAAAAAAGTATTTTCAGGCGGGGAAATATTATTAGAGGTTAATTTATTCAATGTAAGGGGCTTTAGAAAAGTTGACGTTAATGTTGAATACTCTATAAAAGATTTAAAAGGAAATGTGGCTGCTTCAGAGCATGAAACTCTTGCTGTTGAGACACAGGCAAAATTCACCAGATCATTGCTTGTGCCGAGCGACTTAAAGCCTGGAAATTATGTTGCATTCGTAAAAGTCACTTATGCTGACTCAGTAAGTGTAAGCTCAGATTTATTTGAAGTTAAAGCAAAAACGATAAAGCTGTACCCAATTCAAATCAAGGATTATAGGGCTGTTTTGCTGTTTAGCGCTGTCATCCTGATAATAGGCATTTTTATTTTTTCAGCCTACAAATTTGGCTATTTAAAGAAAAAATCGCATGCAGTGGAAGGGGAAGAAATAAAGCAATTAGAGGAAGAAGAAAAAACAGAAAAATCAAGAAAAGAATTAGCAGCTTTGGAAGAAGCCTATAAATCCGGCCTTATTTCTGAGGAATCCTATCAAAAGGGCAGGAAACGGATTGAAGATAAACTAAAATGAAAAGACTGGCATTTTTATTGATAATATCAAGCTTATTGTTAATTGCAGAAAGTGGAGGAAGTGGGGCCATTGAGGGTGGTGGTGATGTAGGAGATGCGCTAATCCCAATAGCGCCGGATTTTAGCGTGGATAAAAGCTCGCTTAAAGTCGTGCTTAAGCAAGGGCAAACAAAAATCGAGACACTTAAAATTAAGAATACAGGGGCAGATATACTTGATGTAAAGGTGCTTTTAGATAACATAGAGCAGTTTAAGCTTTACCCGGAATCAAATAATATATCAGCAATATTAAGCCCTAATGAAGAAAAGGCAATAGAGCTTGTTTTCAGGGCTTTGGAAAATGAAAAGCCGGAAATTTATCCTAAGACAATTGTGCTTAAGAGCCCTTCTTCAGAAAAAGAGGTTATAATAGTGATAGAAGTTGATTCTGCACAGCCATTGTTTGATGTAGATGTTGAAGCGCTGCCACATTCTAAGAGCATATTGCCTGGAAAAGAGTTGTTATTGGATGTTAGTCTGTTCAATGTAAAAGGCTTTGGCAGGGTAGATGTCAGTGTTGAATATGCAATAAAAGACTTTCAAGGAAATGTGGTTGCTTCAGAGCATGAAACTCTTGCTGTTGAGACACAGGCAAAATTCACCAGATCATTGCTTGCGCCGAGCGACTTAAAGCCTGGAAATTATGTTGCATTGGCAAAGGTAACCTATGGCGATTCTGTAGGAACAAGCTCTGACATATTTGAAGTTACAGCCAAAACTCTAAGGCTAAACATACTGCAAGTTAAGGATTATAGAGTCATATTACTTATTGGCGCTGCATTAATGACAATATGCATTTTGATATTTTCAGCTTACAGGCTTATTTATTCCAAGAAAAAGTCTCCCAAGGGAAAAGCAGAAGAAATAAAGCAGTTGCGCGAAGATGCAAAATCGCAAAAACTAAGAAAAGAGCTTGAAGCCATTGAAAAGGCCTATAAATCCGGCCTTATTTCTGAGGAGTCCTACCAAAAGGGCAAGAAACGGATTGAAGGCAAATTAAAGTAGAGTGTATTATTAGCGCATTTAAACCAAAAATTATTAAATATCTCTTAGTTTTCTTGCAATATGAGGAGGATATTGTTTTTATTTTTTATATTGGGCTTAATTTTAATGCCTTCAATTTTCGCCAAACAAGGCCACATGAAATTATTGGCGGTAAAGGAAACAGAAGCCGGCTATGAAGGGGGCATTGCTGACTTGTTTCTTGAGACAAAGCAAGGCTCTGGAAGGATTTTTCTCGAGACATTTCCACTGACAAGAACCGACACACAGATGTCAACAAGGTTTGCAAAGGCAATAGCATGCGACACAATTGAAAAAGATTGCGATGATATCGACTTTTTCTACACAATAACAGCCGATTCCGCAATTATTGCCGGGCCTAGCGCAGGCTCTTCTATCGCAATACTTACAGTTGCAATGCTCGAGAACCTTGAATTGAATGAAGGATATGCCATAACCGGCACTATAAACTCCGGCGGCTTAATCGGGCCTGTTGGCGGCTTAAAGGCAAAGGTGGAAGCTGCAAAAAAAGCTGGACTGAAAAAGGTTTTCATACCGGCAGGCGAGCTTATAGTGAGGCTCGACAACTCAACAATAGACTTAAAGAACCTTTCAAAGGAGTTAGGCATAGAAATTGTTGAAATTTCAACATTAAGCGAGTCTGTCAAGGAATTTACAGGCAGGGAGATAAAGCAGACTTTTAAGAATATAGACATAAGCGAGGAATACAAAAGCACAATGAAGTCCTTGGCAAGAGAGCTGTGCGACAGAAGCAGCAAGCTAAAGGCTGAAGCAAAAGGCTTAAACCACTCGCTTAACGTTTCCGCGCTGAAGGAAAACGCCCAGAATCTGACAAGCAAGGGCAAAGAGGCTTTTGAAAAGCAGGCTTTTTATTCGTCAGCAAGCTTCTGCTTTGGCGCCAATGTTGAATACTCAACCTTGTCGTTGCTGTCAAGAAATTTATCAAAAGAAGCTTCAATAAGGGAAATAGAAAAATTAAAGAAAGGCATTGCAGAGTTTAGGGCAAGAATTGACGCCTATGATAAAAAAACAATAACCGATTTGGAAGCCTATATTGTTGTAAAGGAAAGGCTTGCAGACGCTGATGAGTCAGCAAATGAGGCTCTTGCGATATTAAACAGGACAAACAAGAGCGAGAGGATTGCAAGATCACTTGCTTACGCTGCTGAGAGGGTTAACTCAGCCAATTCGTGGGCTGTTTTTATGGGCAAAAATGGCAAATCCTTCAATCTGGACAAAGATGTTCTCAAAAAATCCTGCCAGAACAAAATAAGCGAAGCAGACGAAAGAAAGCAGTATGTTGAATTGTATTTTCCAGGCTCGTTGGAAAGCATAAAGAAAGGGATTGGCAAAGCAGCTGAAGAGCTTGAAAAAGGCAATTACGAGCTATGCCTGTCAATGGCAAGCAAGGCAAAAGCGGATGTTGACATAATCCTAAGCGTGTTTGGAGTGGACAGCGCCCAATACAGGAATATTGTTGAAAGAAAGCTGGAAATAGTAAAGAATAACATTGCAAGACAGGCTTCAAAGGGCATTTTTCCGATTTTGGGATACAGCTATTATGAGTACGCAAATTCATTAAAGGAAAACGACATATTCTCTGCCTTGCTTTACTCTGAATATTCCCTGGAGCTTGGAAATTTGGACATCTATTTCAGGGAGAGCAACGGAAAAAAGAAAAGCGTCAAAATAGACAATCGCTTGTTAAGCTTATTTTTAAGCGGAGTTTTAGTTGGATTTCTTGCTGCTTTGTTAATAAAGAGAAAGGGCATGGAAGCAAAAAAAACACGAAAAAGAAAGTAATTTTAAACCCAAGCAGAACAAATTGCTTTGCTCTGCCAGGGAAAAAAGAGGTGATAGATTATCACTTTAGAAGTGATATTATCACTATAAAATGGTTTGAATATATTATCACTTTAAAATGAAGAAGCTTATATTTAAACTTTTCGGAAATTTCAAAATATTTTTCTTATCGGCTCTTATTTTGTTAGTGGCTTGCGATGCAAACATAACCGGAAAGGCGGCATGGCAAGTACCAACAGAAACCGCTGACGAGCCAGAAGTTTACTTTTGTCCTAGAGAAGACTGCGGCAAAATATTTGAATCTTATATAAAATCAGCCAACTCCTCAGCTCATTGCGCATTTTACGACCTGGATTTGAAAAGCATAATAAACTCTCTTGCCAAAAAAAGCAAAACAGCTGATGTAAGGCTTGTAATTGACAATGCAAATAATAAGGGGCAGATAAAAGGGGAAGGGGTGAGAATGGATGACAAAAACCAGCTGATGCATAACAAGTTTTGCATAATTGACAGCAGTATTGTTCTAACAGGCTCTTTTAATCCCACAGACAATGATAACAATTACAACAATAACAATGTGGTTGTTGTTTATTCAAGACTGCTGGCGCGAAACTATGAAGATGAGTTTGAAGAGCTTTGGAAAGGCAAATTCGGAAAAGGCGCCAATGTAAAATATCCAATTTTGTACATTAACAATGCCAAAATCCAGAATTATTTCTGCCCCGAGGATGATTGCGCATCCCAAATCGTGAATACGATTAAAAATGCGAAAAGCTCAATTAAAGCGGCATTTTTCACTTTTACCAGTGAAAGAATAGCAGATGAGATGCTCAAAGCAAGTGCAAGAGGGGTTAATGTTTCAATACTGACAGAAACAAGGCAAAGAAACGTCATGGGCTCACAATATCAAAGAGTAAAGGATTTTGGCTTGGACATCAGGCTGGACAGCAACAAGTACAACATGCACCACAAAATGCTGGTTATAGACAGCAAAATTGTTGTAACAGGAAGCTTCAACCCAACATTGAGCGCTGACACTAGAAATGATGAAAATTTGCTCATGATTCACGACGAAAAAATCGCAGGAAGATTTCTGGAGGAATTTGAAAGCCTGTGGCAATAACACAATAATCTGCTGTGTGGCATGATTCTGAGAAAAAAATATAGCTTACGCTAATAATCAATAAACAGTTTATTGAATGTCCTTCAATTTTTGGTAAGACCAAAATTTTAATTTAGCTTCATGGTACATGTTCCTTGTTTTGTGGCTTTTGACAGATTCCCCAAATATACCCTTAACTACAGAGAATATACCTTCGGTAGAATGCCATCTCATGCCATATTCTTTTAGCTTTGCCCATTTCTTGTATCCAATTTGTTTGTACAGCCAGAATGTCAAGCTCATCACATAAATCGAATGTATCCTCGTATGTGCATAGCTAGTTTTAAAACTCCCGTCGAGCTATTAGTATAATCTACGAATTGTCCTCGTCTAAGAGCTATGCACATACTATTTTGCGAGGTGAGATTTATGACTAAAATTAGTATCTTAAGCAAAAGATTGAGGATAGAGGAAGAAATTGAAGCAGTTATTGATGGTGTTGTAAAGCCGCTCGGCAATGGGGCAATGGTTATTGCTTCCAAAAAATATATTGGCAAAAAAGCTTATGTTATTGTGAGAAAAAGCAGATAATCATGCCACACAGCAGTATACAGTATCTCCGAAAGCAATTGATTTCTAAAAAATAGTAATAAAAACCGAAAAGTTTTTATATTTTAAGATATCTATTAGATATCTTATGAAAAAAGTTCATATAACTAAAAAAAGAAAACTCATTGTTGAGGGCATAAAAG
>JACPTD010000097.1 GCA_016192955.1 Candidatus Woesearchaeota archaeon
AGAAATATTCAAGGCATGGGACAAGCATGCAGACCAAATAAGATATGTGTCATTCGCATGGCTTAATGATTTGTCATGGAATGGAACAGATGATTTTGGACAATACTATGGGTATTCCGAAAGAAAATTTTTGGAGCTTCTCCGCACACTGGGGTTAAGAACTTATGAAGGCAAAGACAAGGAAGCATTTAAAGCGCTTAATGAAGAGGCGAAGGCAAGGGGATTGTGAAGATGGTTTTGTTTGGATTAGATTTTCAACACGCATAAGTCCTTTCTTTCACACCTTTCCTGAAATTGTCCCATGCTTTTAGGTAAAGTTTTTTTCCGTAAGGCGTTGGGTACTCTCCTGTAAGGCATGCCATGCACAGGTCTTTTGCTGGCTTGCCTATGCTTTTTACTAATCCTGCAATGGTTTGATATTTCAAAGAATCAGCGCCTAAGTCTTTTGACATCTTCTCAATAACCTTCTTGTCAATCTCGCCTTTTTTTGGCTCGCTTTCATACTTTGGCACAAGCAGCTCAGAAACAGTTGACATATCAATGCCGTAAAAGCAAGGGCCTCTTATTGGAGGGCAAGAAATCCTTACATGGACTTCCTTTGCGCCGCCTACTCTCTTGATGTAAGTGATAAGCTGCCTTGTTGTTGAGCCTCGGACAATGCTGTCATCAACAAGAATAACCTTTTTGCCCTTCATTATCTCTCTCAAGGCTGTGTACTTGTTTTGCACCCTGTCTTCCCTTGACGAGCCTTCTATGAAAGTTCTTCCTACAAACCTGTTTCTTATCAAGCCCTCTGCCGAGGGAACTTTTAAGGCGTACGCCATTGCATCTCCTGCTGCCTTTGCAGTGTCAGGCACGGGCACAACAACGTGCTCTTCATCCATTTTCTCAGTTTCCTGCCTTGCCAGCTCCTTTCCTAGGTTTGTTCTTGTGATATAAACAGACTGGCCGTCCAGCACAGAGCTTACATTGGCAAAATAAACCCATTCAAACATGCAATGCGACTTTCTGGGGCTTTCAGCGTATTTCCTGACTTCCACATTGCCGTTTTTCACATAAATCAAGTGCCCTGGCTCAAGATGCTTATAGTCAGTCACTCCACAATTGATAAGCGCATTTGATTCAGAAGCAGCAAGAAACATGTCATCTTTCCAGCCATAAACAATCGGCCTGAAGCCGTAAGGATCCCGAAGGATTATCATCTCGCCAAACGCGTTGATGAAAGCAATGTTAAAGCAGCCGTCAATTTTTTGCGCCAGCCTTGTAAAAGCCTTTACCAGATTGGGCCTTGTTGAGCCTCGCAGCTCTCTTGACAGGTAATGCATCAAAATTTCAGTGTCTGTGTCGTAGCTGATGTGGTAATCCATCTTGTCCAGCAGATGCTGCTTTAATTCAGCATAATTTGCAAGATTGCCGTTCCAGCAGAAAGAAAACCATTTCCACTTTCTTCCATGATGCCTTTCAAAAGGCTGTGCTAAACTCCTATCCTCGCTTCCTGAGGTGGCATACCTTACATGCCCGATTCCCTTGTTTCCAGCGTACCTTTTGAATATGTCAAGAGACTGCTGCCTGTCGCTTGTCCTGAAAACCTCGTTCACAGGCCCAAGCTCCTTGTAAGTGTCAAGAACCTGCATCCTGTTTGGGTTGAATGTTGTCACGCCGGCGCTTAACTGGCCGCGATTTTGCTGGTTTAGAAGAAGCTTGTAGAGGTAGAACAGCGCTTTGTTGGCAGAATCGCCGTCTTCCTTTATGTAAACGGCGGCTATGGCACAATTGTGGTTAGCTTCGCCTTGCATTTTGCCCCCATATAAAATTGTATGCTGTTTGTTTTATATAAATGTTTCGCATTTCTATGAGAAATTTATAATTTATATAAAAAATTGATTTCAATATGGAACAAAACACAGTAAGAATTAAAAGTATGGCATTGCAAAAAAGAGAATTTCTTTATCTAGCTGAAAGCAGTTATCATTTCTTTACTCAAATTTATCTTTCATTTATACCTCAAATCGTCTCTGAAGTCTATCTGCTCTAGCAAATCAAAGAAGCTAGGCCTTTTAGTTTTGCTTTCTGCATCATTTCTCAAATCCACAAATCTTATCAATTCTCTTCTGTTCATTTGTTGCGCTTCTTCTGCCCTTGCATAACACTATCTAGCTTCTCCTCTTTTTTTAATCACCCCTTCATAGAACAACCTATGTCAAGCTATGTAATATCCCTATTTTTATATAGTTTGTGCTTAAAGTTTATAAAAGCTATAAAATTTATATAAAAAAGAAATATTTATATATAAGTTTAAAATTCTAGGAAAACACTATAAAGGCTGAAGGGGTTTATATAATAACTTAAAGATATATCACTATTGCTTAAAGCAGATTATAAAATTTATAATAAAATGGGGGTGTTTTAATTGAAAAGAAAGGTAATACAGATTGCTAACTCTACGCAGCTAATCTCACTGCCGAGGAAATGGACGCTGAAGTATGGGATTAAGAAAGGGGATGAGATTGAGGTGGAAGAGGATGGTTATAAGTTATTAATTACTGCAGAGAGTGCACCAACCACAAAAGATATAGAAGTGGATGTAAGCGGTTTAACTCCAAGATTGGCTGACAGATTTATTGCAAGGGCATACCAAAAGGGTTATGACTCAATTACGGTAAACTATGATAAGGCTGAATTAGCTATTGCAATACAAGAGAAAGTCAAAGAACTGTTGGGGTTTGAGGTAATGGACCAAAGTAAGAATAGAATAGCAATAAAAAGCATATCAGCAAAACTCGATATTGATTTTGATTCCAGTTTGAGAAGGGCTTTCTTAATTGTTATTGATATGGCAGATGCTTGTTTAGAGGCATTTGAAAAAAATGACAATAAAACCCTAGAAAACCTTTACCTTAAAGATTTTGATGTAAACAAGTTTTGTTATTTTTGCTTGAGGTTTATTAATAAAGGATTCAGTGGAGGATTTGGAACGTATATTTTATATTACTTAATAGAATCTCTAGAAGATGTTGGAGATGAGTATAAGGCATTAGCTAAACATTTAGCAAAAATTAAAACTAGGAGAAAAAATTTAATCAATGTCATTTCTAAAGTAAACGGATTAACAAAGATAGGATATGGATTTTTTTATAAGCCAGAAAAAGAAATGGCAGTTAGAAGCATTACGCTTTATAATGAAGTAAGAGAAGAAATTAGGAATCTTCTTTCAACAAAAGATATTAATGAAGCTGCTGCATTAAACTCGCTTGATATCATAGCAAGAATTGTATATCATTATCCGACAATGAGATTGGATACATTAAAGGGATTGGGTGGTTGAATTTTTTTTGTAAAAAATCCTTAGAAGAAATGGCATTTTAATAACAAAATCCTAGCATCAACCTTTTAGAATGTAAGAACCTACAAACTCACCAGCCAAAGCTTTACGCAAATTTTCAGGTTTTGTCCCATTAATTACCTGGACTGCTCTAACATATCTTGTTTTATCTTTTAAATGAACCAAAGCTCCAGTCTCAATCAAGTGCTCACCTCTTCCTTCAGAATCATGTCTATTTATAGCACCACTTAATATTTGTGAAGCATAAATTGTAGGGAAAAATGGGTTGTCAGCTACCACTTCCCAACTTAAACGACCCCATTTCCTCCTTTCTCTGCGAGGGTCTCTATAGGGATCTCTTTCAAAAACTCCATCAGTGTCTTTTGCAAAAATAACTTTGTATGCTAATACCTGATCTCCTACCACTAAAGTATGTGTATCAGACTCATATGGCGGTACATAAGATACTCCACTCACAGAAACAACAGGTATAGGCATATTATCAAAATTATAGTCTCTTAAACTCCTTATCCTGCTAGGGGGGACATAGACTCCTGTACCTTGCAGTAAATCAACAATAGTCCTTACTTGATTTTCTAATACACCCCTAGATGCCGGATGCGTGCCTAATGCTTCACTTAACTCCATTTCTGTAACTTGTCGTGGGCCTCCGCCAGTAAATAATACTATATGATAACATTCTTCATGTAATTTTTTTGCTTGTTCAAGCAGATTCATCAAAACTCCAGGTCTTTCTTTATACAGATCAAAAATACTCCCTCCAATCTTTATTAAATGAGGCTGTGATAAAAAGCGACTTATATGTCCAAGTAAAGTTGTTTCTGCAAATCCTTTAAGAATCCTTTCATAGTCTGTAGATTCTCCTGAGCTTGATGGTTTTGCATACACTGGAACTAAATTTCGTTGGACAGCAACTGACAAAGGTTGGGACTGGGGTCTTGACATTGTAGAAGGAGCATGCACTAAAATAAGTTCACTATCCGGTTTCTTCTCTCTAAATGTTTTTATTTGCTGTATCACAAATTGGTAACTATCCAAACCTTCAAGATCTACTATGTAAAAATTATGCATCCCTCCATTAACAAGTTCTTCCAAAGACAATGATGTAACACTAAAGCCTTGCTGAGTTAAAACTTCACCAACTACTTGATGCACTACAGCAGCGGAACTTACAACACCTACTCTATTTCTTTTTGAACTACCATTACTGCTAAGTGGAACAATATTATCACTTCTTGTTTCTTCAACCATCCTATTACCCATTTTCTTTGAATATAGAGTTACTTTTTAAACTTATAGAAGATTATATAAAATAATCTACCTATAAACAATTATCCTATTCATATCCTAACCTTCCGTAAGCCTTTACCATATTTAAATCTATCGCTGTTATATAAATTATATAAAAAATTTTTGCCTTATTCTAATGACCATTTCCATAAAGGGATAAACTTAATTCTATTGCCTTGTATTGTTTCCTCTGCCTCATAATCAAAAGTTATTACAAGCAGATTTTTGCATTTAAGCTCTTTGCTTGCTTTAACCAGCGCTTTTGTTTCCCTTCTTTTTGTATCATAGTCATTGATATTGCGGCACACCTGAATTAGCCGTTTAATTTTTAGTCCCTGCGTTACAATGAAATCAATTTCACTTTTACCATCATTCCAATAAAAAATCTGCTCTAACGGGTTTGCTTTTCTTTTCAGTTCCAAAAGCGCAACATTTTCCATTTTTTTGCCTTTATCTCCGGAAAATTCTGAGAGTTTTGCAAAACCAATATCAGATAAATATGCTTTATTTATGGAAAACTCCTTTTTCCTTACAGAGCGCTTGAATTTGCTTATGAAAAAAGCAAAAATAGAATCTTCAAGCATAGACAAATAAGAATAAAGCGTATTTTTGCTTAATTTCATTCCCTTTGATTTTAGAGTCAAATAAAGTTTATGCACGCTAAATTCCTTGGAAAAAGAAGACACCACTGATTTAATCAGCCATTTAATTAGCTGTATGTTCTTTATTTTGTATCTTTCAACAATATCTTTGTATACAATTAAATCAAAATACTCATTTATAATCCTAATCTTATTTTCCTTATTATTTTCCAGGATAACTTCAGGAAAACTGCCAAATTCTAAATATTCATCAACAAAATTTAATAAAATAGACTTTTCCTTGGAGTCCAAATGCTTTACATCAAATTTAAAGTTTTTTATCTTTAGAAATTCCCTAAAGGAGAATGGTAAAATAAGATAGGAGATTGTTCTGCCACGCAAAGAGGTAGCTATTTCTTTGCTTAATAGTCTGGAACTTGAGCCACTGATGAAGATATTGAATCCCTCATCATGCAGACTTCTGATTGCAACCTCCCATTTTTCCATATTTTGAGGCTCATCAATAAAAATATAAAGTGCATCTTTTGTTGATTCTGGATATAGTTGCCAATGCAATTTTACAATCTCTCTTATTTCTTTGAAGTTAACTTCTATCAGTCTTGTGTCCTCAAAATTTAGGTACAATATGCTTTCTTTTTTTATGCCCGAGTTTATAAGCTCTTTAATCTGCTGGTACATAAAGAAAGTCTTTCCTGCCCTTCTTGGCCCTATTATTGACTTTATCCTTTTAGTATAGCTTATCTTCAGCTCTCTTTCAATTAAAACAGGCAGATTTCTTTTTTGAAAATCCAGTAAATACTCTTTTACTTCTTCTAAATTCATAGTATTTCGTATAGGGAAACTTATATATAAATCTTTCCCTCTATGTTGAACGTTTTAATATGTCGAAAATATACCATCGGTTTATGACTGATGGATGTTAGTCCAATGTTGTTGCAAATTATGGTATATTTTCGAGCATGCTCAAAAACCACTCATCACATTTGCGATAAGCAACATGCCACCATGTCTATGACTGGTGATTTTTGACATACCAACTTTTCAATCAAGATCATCAAATTGGAACTTTTATTCCAAAAAATTTATAAATAATTGGAACTTTTATTCCTATAATTAGGAACTTCGGTACCAAAATGACATATTTGCAGCTGCATAAGGAGCAAATAAAGGAGCATGTGAAGGAAATAAATGATGCGATAGCAATCGGATTAGAGAAAAGACCAGCCACTTTGGGGCTGCACGCATCGGCTTGCGCTATCTCCATCTTAGAAGCTTATTTGCACGCACTTGGAAAAATTAGTGTCGGGAGCATGATTAAGCACGAGTGGTTTAAGCCTCCAAAAGCAGGACAAAAAATTGCTCCGCTGGCAGAAAGAAAAATAGGGGCTGATTTTCCCCGCAAAGACGAAATTTTTTCATTAATGTACGCAATAGAAGAGCACAGGAATAAGCTGATTTACGGAAAACCAACTAAAACAGCTATGGACGCTGTATTATAGCAAATGACACAACTTTTTATACAATGTATTTGTCATTTGCTTATTACGAACGGACAACAATTGTCTAATTATTTTTGTCCGTGAGTATAACCTCATTTCAAAAATTGCATAAAACTATAAAGGAAAAACTCAAGGAGCTTGGTGAAGAAATTGAATAAGCAGACATTAAACGCTGTTGCCTATGCGCAAAATGCATTAAGCTTTATTTTTCTGGACTCAAGCATTGATGATTTAATCAAAGAAATTTATTTATACGGCTCTGCTGCGCGTGGCGAATTAGGCAAAGACAGCGATGTTGATATATTCATTAATTGTGACGCTAAAAAAGAGAGTATAGTTGAAGGAGTTGCAAAAGCGGCTTTATCGCGATTTTATAAGTCAAAAGATTTTGATAAGTGGAAATTTTTTAAATTTGACTATGCAATATCATTTCAAGCAGGCGAGTTGAAAACTTGGCAGCTTAGAACAAGCATAATGGCTGAGGGCGTTCTTTTGTACTCAAAAAAAGCCGAAATAATGCCAGCAGAACGCAAAGTTTTATTTACATATGAATTGCCGAAGAAAAAGAAGCAATATTTGCATTTCATCAGGAGTTTATTCGGCAGAAAAGAGAAAGGGTATAATGATTCAGGCTTATTGGGAGAGGCAAATGGCAAAAAGATAAGCGCAAATTTAATCATTGTTCCAAAGGAGAATCAAGAAAAGATAACAGGGTTCATGCAGAAAGAAAAAATTAATTATTCTATGAAAGAGATTTGCATATTTGAATAGATAAAATGAAAATACTCTTAATCGGCAACGGCGCAAGGGAGCATGTGATAGCTGAAACCCTCAAAAAAAACAAGGATACAAAGCTCTTTTCTTATTTAAAATCCAAAAATCCCGGCATTATTTCTTTATCAGAAGAGTTTGAAACGGGAAACTATGCAGATTTGGAAAAAATAAAGTCATTTGCATTAAGGATAAAGCCAGACTTTGCCTTTATAGGCCCTGAAGAGCCATTAAACAACGGCGTTGCGGATTTGTTAAGCGAAATTGGCATTACTTCTGTAGGCCCGACAAAAAGCCTTGCCAGATTAGAAACAAGCAAATCATTCACAAGAAACTTATTAAGAAAATATAAAATTGAAGGCAATCCAAAATTTGAGATTTTTGATAAAAACAATCTTGATGATGCAAAAAAATTTATCGAGGGTTTAGGGCAATGCGTTATAAAGCCGGATGGATTGACAGGTGGCAAAGGCGTAAAAGTCCAAGGCGACCATTTTCAAACAAAAAAAGAGGCATTTGATTATTGCAGTGAAGTCCTCCAATCACATTCAGCAGTTGTTGTTGAGGAAAAGCTTGAAGGAGAGGAATTTTCGCTTCAATGCCTGACTGACGGCAAAACTGTAATAGCAACTCCTCCTGTTCAGGATCATAAAAGGGCTTTTGCTGGTGACAAAGGGCCAAACACCGGAGGAATGGGCTCTTATTCATGCGAGAACCATCTTCTGCCGTTTCTAACAAAGAAGGATGTTGAGGATGGGTTAAAAATAACACAAAAAGCCGCAGAAGCGCTCCATAAGGAAACAGGGGAGTTTTACAAAGGAGTGATGTATGCTGGATTGATTGTCACAAAAAACGGCATTAAACTGCTGGAGTACAATGCGAGACTTGGAGATCCAGAGGCAATGAACATATTGCCATTAATGGAAACTGATTTTGCTGAGGTATGCAATGCAATAATAAATCAGGAGCTGCACAAAGTAAGGATAAAATTCCACAACAATGCCACAGTATGCAAATATCTTGTTCCGGAAGGCTATCCTGGCAATCCTTTGGGAAATGAAAAAATTGAAATTAAAAAAATTCCGCAAAGTGCCGGGCTTTACTATGCCTCTGTTGAGCAAAAGGAAGATGGAATTTATACCACATCCTCAAGGGCGATAGCTTGCTTGGGAATTTCAGACAATCTGGAAAAGGCTGAGAAAATTGCAGAAGAAGCAACCAAGTCAATCAGCGGGAAATTGTTTCACAGGAAAGATATTGGGACAAATGAATTGATTGAAAAAAGAGTCAGGCATATGAAAAACATCGGCAATAAAAATCAAAATATTTAAATACATCCAATTGAATAGCAGTGATATGGTAAAAAAAAGAGGCAAAGCTAAACCTATTTCTGAGAAAGTAGTTAAAAAATCCAAGGCGCTGAAAAAGGCAAAACCGCAGGCTGCTAAACAAGAGGCAAAGGCAGAAGCTCCAAAGCCTATGAAGGAAGCCCTGCACGAGCTTGAGATTCTCGCAGAGGAAAAGAGGGTAGAGGGAAAAATAAACGGCGTTGAAAGGAAGGAAGAGGATATAGAGAAAAAAGAAACACAAATCATAACAGAAGAAAAAAAGATTGAGAAAGAAACAGAAAATGTCCAGAAGATTGAAAAGGAAATAAAAAAGGAAGTTACGATAAAGCCGTTAAGGGCAATCGGCATTAAAGACTTAAGCAAAGGCATTATAGGCGCTTTTATTGGCGTTGTTGCACATTTTGCGTTTATTTACGGAAAGCAGATAGCCAGCGATATAACGGCAGTAAGGGCAACTATTCTGTTTACATTTTCGTATCTTTTGATAATAATACTAATGTATGAAACAGGCTACAGGGAAATTAAGGAGAAAAGGCTGCTCGGCATACTTCCAAAAAGGGCAACGGCAATATACTTTACATCATTAGTGATGATTCCAATTATTTTCTTTTTATTCAACCAGCTGAACCTTTCAAATTTAACGGAATTGTACAAGCAAATAGCAGTAACGTCTGTGCTTTCATCTGTCGGCGCAGGAACAGCAGACCTGATTGGAAGGGATTAGAAAGGTTTTTAATTAACGGTTTTTAATTCTGCTGCATATGAAAAAACAGATGCTTTATCACGAACTTGCGAAATATTACGATATGATTTATTCTTGGAAGGATTATAAAAAGGAAGCGCACCTTATTAAAAAATTGGTTTCAAGGCACAAAAAATCAAAAGGCAGTGAGCTTCTTGATGTTGCCTGCGGTACTGGTGGACATTTAAAATATTTAAAAAATAGCTTTTCTTGTATTGGAATTGATAAAAATAAGGAAATGTTAAATATTGCAAAAAAGAAAGTCAGAGGAGTTATTTTCAAACAGGTTGACATGATCAATTTTACTTTGAATAAAAAATTTGATGTTATAATTTGCCTTTTTAGTTCAATTGCTTATTTAAAAACATACCAAAATCTAGAAAAATCACTAAAACATTTTCATAAACACCTTAAAAGCGCTGGTGTTATGGTTATTGAAGGATTTATTACTAAATCTGATTTTAAACCTAATCATTTGTATATGGATGTTTATGATGGAAAAAGGTTAAAAATAGCTCGAATCGGAACATCAAAAATAAAAAATGGCTTAATGCTGGCAGAGATGAGTTATTTAATAGGCGAAAAAGGGAAAATTAATTATTTTTTAGAAAACCATGAGCTAGGCTTATTCAATGTTAATAAAGTCTTAAAAATTATCAAAAAATTTGGATTAATGGGGACTTTTATTAAAGGAGGCTTGATGAAAGATAGGGGACTATTTATAGGAGTTAAAATCTAACCAAAATGAAAAACAATCTTAAAGAGCCAACGCTTGAAAAGCGCAATTCCCTTTCGAAAGAAGAAATCTTGGAAAGAAGCGATAAAATAAAGAATAATCTGTTTAATTCAGAGCAATATAAGAAATCAAAAACAATAATGTTCTTTGTCTCTTTCAACAGCGAAGTTCATACGCATGACATGATAAAGGAATCTTTAAGGAATAAAACTATTATTGTGCCAAAAGTTGAGCATAATGAGATAGAGCCGTCTGTCATTATAGATTTTGATAACTTAATTCCAGGAAAATTCGGAGTTCTCGAGCCGATTGAGGCAATGAAAATAGCTTATAAAAACATCGACCTTGTTTTGGTGCCAGGCCTTGTTTTTGACAGGGAAGGCCACAGGATTGGCTATGGCTTTGGCTACTATGACAGATTCCTTGCAAAAGTGCCTAAAGCAGCCAAAATCGGGCTGGCATTTGATTTTCAGGTTGTTGACAAAATCCCAAGAGAGATGCATGACGTGCCTGTTGAGGTGGTTGTGACTGACCAATGGGTCATTGAGTGCAGAAAATGATTAAAATAAAATGCGCCAGCCGAGATTCGAACTCGGGTGAGAGCCTTGGCAAGGCCCTATCATAGCCACTAGATCACTGGCGCAATAATATTGAAGTGGGCCTGACCAGATTCGAACTGGTGACCTACACCGCTCTTAGTAATTCTTGTAAGGGTGTTGTCATTTGCGGCAACATAATCAATTGCAACCGCTAGACCACAGGCCCAAATCAGGAATCTGTATAAGTAAAGTGTATAAAAATCTTTTTAATCTATACTGTCACCAACGACTTGGAATTCCCGCAGTAGAAATAGCTTCCCGCATTCTTTAAATTCAGGTATTTTTTTATCCTGCTTAACTGCTTTTTCGCCTTTAGAATCCTGTACGAGCATTTGACTTCATACAAGTCGAGCCTGCTGCCCTTTTTTGCTATGATGTCAACTTCTCCCAAGGAGCGCTTGCAACGCCTGACAGCGACATTTAGGGATAGAGAATCATAGTTGCCTTTAATTTTATCGCTCAGTTCCATAACATACCTATCATGTTTTGACAGCCTAATGTGTTTCACCAAGCAAATGAATCTCTTGGATAGCTGATATTTATACCTTTCGATTTACTGTATGCGCATAGCACTAAAGAAGGGCCCTTAATTCTCTATAGTACTTCTTTGCACTTTTAATATCAATTCCTTTATTTTCTTTAACTGTTTTAAATCTATACTTGTCTCAACACCATAAGTGAAAATTTCT